>NZ_QXDL01000009.1:0-40671 GCF_003574345.1 Calidithermus terrae | reverse complement strand
CTCGAGGGCGGTGAGGTGGGGGCCGGCTTTGGCCTGGAAGGCCCGGACTGCCTGGGGGGTGGGCTTGGTGAAGGCGGGGACCATGTGGAGCGCGGTGGTGACGACCAGCTCCTCGCGCAGGGCGCTGGGGAGCCGCAGGTCGCGGGCGATGCGGGGGATGAGCCTCGAGCCCACCTCCTCGTGGCGGTGGAAGCTGTACCAGCCCTCCTCCTTCCACTTCGCGGTGTCCTTCTTGCCGATGTCGTGCAGCAGGGCGTGCCAGCGGTAGGGGGGCGGGGCGCGGTCCACCACCTCCAGGACGTGGGTGAACACGTCGCCCTCGGGGTGCCAGCGGGGGTTTTGCAGCAGCAGGTGGGTGTCCTCGAACTCGGGGATGAGGCGCTGGAGGATCTCGAGGTCGTAGAGGTAGCGCAGGAAGCGGCTGGGGGTGGGGTCCTTGAAGGCCTTGTCGAGCTCGGCCGTCACGCGCTCGACCGCGACGTGGCTGAGCACCGCGGGCGCGGCCTCGCGGGCGGCCTCGAGGGTCTGGGCCTCGATGCTGAAGCCGTAGCGCGCGGCGAAGCGCCCGGCGCGGATCACCCGCAGGTAGTCCTCGCGGAAGCGCTGGCGTGGGTCGCCCACGGCCCGGATCAGCCCGGCCTCGTAGTCGCGCTGCCCGTCGAAGGGGTCCACCACCTCCCCCTTAGCGCTCATGGCGATGGCCCCGATGGTGAAGTCGCGCCGCGCCAGGTCCTCGTGGATGTCCCGGCCCCAGGCCACCTTGGCCCGGCGCCCGTAGGCCTCCACGTCGCGGCGGAAGGTGGTCACCTCGAAGGGGTGGTGCTCGATGAGCACCGTGACGGTGCCGTGCTCGAGGCCCGTGGGGACGGCCTCGAGGCCGTGCGCCTTCGCCAGCCGCAGCGTCTCCTCGGGCGGGGCCGAGGTGGCGAAGTCGAGGTCTTCGGGCTCGCGGCCGAACAGGATGTCGCGCACCGCGCCCCCGACGAGGTACAGGTCGGGCAGGAAGGAGAGCTGTTGCATCACTTCGCGGTAGTCCTTCATCGCCGGCGTCAACGGCTACAGAGTACCTGTCGGTGGTGGGTGGCCGGTAGCCGGGCGCGGGTCGCACGTCGCACGTCCTACGTCGTACGTCGTACGCAAGACGCAAGACGCAAAACGCAAGACGCAAAACGCGAGACGCGGGTCGTACGTCGTACGTCTTACGCCGAATGCAAGATGCGAAACGTGAGACGACTTGTTCCCCCCTTGGCAAGGGGGGCTGGGGGGGATATGCCCTCCCCGCACTCGGGGAGGGGTTCCTTTCACCACGAGCTACAAGCCATGAGCCTTTCGCTGGTGGCTGATAGCTGACGGCTTCCTGCTTCCTTACCGCGTGATCTCGAGCAGCCCCTGTACCGGGCGCTTGTCGCCGATCTCGAGCGCCAGGCGCAGCATGTAGACCACGGCGGCGGCGTCCCAGGCTTGGGGGCGGCAGGCGGCGGGGTAGGGGACGGGGGGTTCGCCCTCGTGCTTGGGGTAGCCGCCCACGAGTTCGGGCAGGCGCAGGTCGTGCTGGGTCATCGCCAGGCGGAAGAGGGCTTCGGAGACCTTGAGGGCTTCGTCGTAGAAGCCGTAGCGGGCCAGGCCCCCGGCGAAGAGGGCGGTGTCGTGGGGCCAGACCGAGCCGTTGTGGTAGGAGAGGGGGTTGTAGCGGGCCTCGCCGGCGCCCAGCGTGCGCAGGCCCCAGCCGCTCCACAGGGGCTCGGAGAAGAGCGTGCGCACGAGCCGGGGGGCGGTCTCCTCGGGCACGATGCCGCTCCACAGCAGGTGGCCGGGGTTGGAGGAGAGCACCTCGAGCGGCTTCTTGTCCCCGTCGAGGGCCATGGCGTAGGTGCCCAGCTCGGGCAGCCAGAACTTCTCGTGGAACACGCCCCTGAGCTCGGCCGCCCGGGCCTTCCAGCGCTCGGCCTCGGCCTCCTCGCCCAGCACCCCGTAGAACTGCGCGGCGGCGCGGTAGGCGGCGTAGGCGTAGCCCTGCACCTCGCTCACGCCGATGGGGCCCTGGGCCAGCCTGCCGTCGCGGTGGCTCTGCGAGTCGCCCGAGTCCTTCCACGACTGCACCGTGAGGCCCCGCTCGTTGGGGGAGAACTCGAGCAGCCCGTCGCCGTCAGGGTCGGCGTAGGTGGTCATCCACCGCAGGGCGGCCTCCCAGTTGGGCCGCAGCGTGCGCACCAGGTCGAAGTCGCCGCAGGTCAGCCAGTACTCGTGCAGCAGCATCACGAACAGCGGGGTGGCATCGACGGTGCCGTAGTAGCGGATGAAGGGCACCTTGCCGGTGCGCGAGAGCTCGCCCTGGCGCACCTCGTGCAGGATCTTGCCCGGCTCCTCGTCGCGGAAGGGGTCCACCACCTGCCCCTGGTGCTTGGCGAGGTAGGTCAGCACGCCGCGGGCCACGTCGGCGCCCCAGGGCAGCAGCATGTAGGCGGTGAGGAGGGCGTCGCGGCCGAAGGGGCAGACGAACCAGGGGATGCCGGCGGCCGGGTAGTAGCCCTCGGGCAGCGAGAACAGCAAAGCCCGCAGGTCGGAGATGGCCTGCTCGAGCACCCGCTGGCTGCGGCCGCTCTCGAGGTGCAGCGGGAAGCGGCGGGCCCACTCCTCGTAGCTCGGCAGCTCGACCCCGTGGGCGTGGAAGGGGCTGTCGAAGGCGCCCCGCACCTCCACGCGGGCCTGCTCCTTGGGCCCCAGGGCGAAGCGCCAGTTGCGGCCGGGGGAGTCGGGGGTGATGTCGAGGCGCGTGGCGACCTCCAGCCCGTCCTCGGCGGTGTAGGAGAAGCCGGTCACGGCGCGCTGCACGGTGTACCAGCCCCGCGCCTCGAAGAGGTCCATGAAGTCGGCGGCGGCCTCGAGGGCGATCTCGACGTCCTGGGGCTGCAGCGAGGTGTTCTCCAGCTCGAGGCGCTCGCGGAACCCCCCGCGCTCCAGCACCAGCTCGCGGCGCAGCCCCACCACCTGCGAGGGCCCCTCGATGCGGCTCCAGTGCTGCACCAGCCGGTCGGGGCGGGGGGTCTCGGAGACCAGCAGGCTGAACCCCGGCAGCTTCCACACGTAGCGCGAGAGGTAGCGGGTGTCGTGGCGGTAGAACCCCCGCTCCTCCCCGTCGGCCATGCCCTGCTCGGACAGTACGGCGTAGGTGTCGTCTTCTTTCAGTGGCAGCATGAAAAGACCTCATTCGTGGCGGATAGCCGGCAGCCCCTTGGCTTTACCGTTGACCATCGGCTATCCGTTACCGGCTATCGACCATCGCCCCTTAGCCCTTCAACGCGCTCGTCGAGACGCCCTCGACGAAGTAGCGCTGGAACACGACGAAGAGGATGATGATGGGGATCATCGAGAGGAAGGCGCTCGCCAGCATCATGCCCCAGTCGCCGGCCACGCCGTAGGCGCTGCGGAAGAAGGACAGGCCCAGCGGCAGGGTGTAGCTGCCCTGCTGCCCCGAAAGCACCACGGCGGCCTTGAAGAACTCGTTCCAGATGCCCTGGAAGGTCATGATGGTCAGGGCCCCAAGCGCGGGCGTGGCCATGGGCAGGATGATGCGGAAGAAGGTGGTGATGGGGTTGGCCCCGTCGATGAGCGCCGCCTCCTCGATCTCGCGCGGGACGGCCTCGAAGAACTGCTTCATCAGGAAGACCTTAGCCATGTCGATGCCGATCCACACGATCATGCCCCACAGGCTGCCCAGCAGGCTCAGGTCGCGCAGCACCAGGTAGTTGGAGATGAACATCGCCTGCTGCGGCACCGCCATCAGCAGGATGATCAGCGCGAAGAGCAGCCCCTTGCCGGGCAGGTACATGCGGGCGAGGGCGTAGCCGGCCAGCGAGGCGAAGAGCAGGTTGATCAGCACCGCCATCAGGCTGACGAAGAAGCTGTTGGCGGTCCAGCGCAGAAAGAAGCTCGAGCCCGTGTTGGGGTCGCGGGCCTCGCGGAAGACCCGCACGTAGTTCTTGAAGGTGTAGCCCAAAAAGCCCGGCGCGGCGGAGTCCCAGCTCGCCACCCGCCCGCGGCGCTCGAGGCGGTTGGGGTCGAGGGTGGCGGTGAGGAAGACCTGGCCGCGCGGGGCCTCCACGTCCAGCGGCAGGCGCGGCGCGGTGGGCCGCTCCTCCGAGGCGGTGGGGTCGCCCCGGGGGTAGCTGATGGTGAAGCGGTAGGTGACCACTTGCCCCTCCTGCTCCCCGACGCGGGCCGGGCGGCGGCTCACCTCCTCCACCGGCGAGACCTGCGCGTAATCGCTGGCCTGCACCTCGTCGAAGATGGCCCCCAGGCCCGCCCCGGCCCGGCGCTCGGGCACGGTCACGGTGGGGGTGGCGGGCTCGGTGCCCGCCGGCACGAAGTACGTCACCTCGAAGGGGATGAGCGCCCCGGGCGCGAAGCCGCCCAGCAGGGGGTTGCCCGCGCCCTGCTGGCCCAGCTTCCAGGCCGCGGCCCAGTTCTTGGGCAGGACCTGGGCGAAGGTGGCGCGGAAGGGCCACTCGAGGGGGTTGTCCTTGAGGCTGCCTAAAAAGGCCACGTAGAAGGGCCCGATGAAGAAGACCCCCAGCGCCAGCATGGTGCCGTAGACCCAGCCGGCGCGGGCCCAGCGCTGCCGCGCGAGGTAGCGTTCGTCGAACTTGCGCCGGGGTTCCATCGCTTGCGTCGCCACGGTGCACCCCCTAGTGGGCCTTCTCCGAGACCCCGAAAGTCCGCTGCAGGAAGACCACGACGAAGGTCAGGCCCGCCAGGATCAGCGCCGCCGCCGAGGCCTCGCCGATGCGCCCCTCGCCGCTGAAGACGCTGTTGTAGACGTAGTAGGCCATGACGATGATCGAGTTGAGGGGGGCCGAGTCGCCCATCAGGGCCACCTGGTCGAACATCTGCAAGGTGCCGATGAGCGAGAGGGTGATGACCAGGAAGGTCACCGGGCGCAGCATGGGCACCGTGACCCGGAAGAACTGCTGCAGCGGCGTCGCCCCGTCGATGGCCGCGGCCTCGTAGACGCTCTTGGGGATGTCCTGCAGCCCGGCCAGGAAGATGAGCATGAGGCTGGGGATGGTGGTGAAGATGTTGAGGATGACGATGCTCCACAGCGGGATGGGCAGGCCCAAGAAGGAGTCGGCGTTGGTGAGCCAGGTGAACTCCGGGGGCTGCTGCTCGCGCGGCACCACCAGCCCCATGGCGTTGAGCACCCAGGTCAGGCCGACGGCCACCACCAGCGAGATGGCGGCGAGGGCGGGGTCGGTGGGGGCGACGGGGAGGCCTCGAGCGCGCTCGAGGGCCACCTGCACCGCCTGGGCCAGCAGGAAGACGCCGGCCAGCGCCAGGATCACCGGCGCGTGGGCCGTCACCCAGCCGATGAAGGTGTTGAGGAAGCCGGTCTTCTGGAAGAACCAGATGGCGATGACGGTCACGGCGGCCGAGGAGAGCACGCTGGGGACGTAGTAGACCGTGCGGAAGAAGGCGATCCCGCGCAGGCGCTGGTTGAGCACCGCCGCCAGCGCCAGCGCCAGGAAGGTCTGGATGGTCGTCACGACCAGCATGAAGCCGATGGAGTGTTGCAGCGCCAGCAAAAACCGCTCTTCTCCGAAAAGTTTGACGAAGTTCTGTAGCCCGACGAAGTTGTAGCTCTCGTTGAGGGTGGTTTTATCGGTGAAGCTGAACCAGATGGTGCGGACGAAAGCGAAGATGAAAAAGATCAGCAGGTGCAGCAAAAACGGGGAAAGAAAAAGCAGCGCGTACAGCGCCTCACTCCGCTTGGAACTCTGCATGGCTCACCCCGCTTTGGCGCGAGGAGCAGGGCAGCACCCCTGCTCCTCGCGCCGGGCATGGCTTACTTCACCAATTTGTTGATCTCGGCCTGGGCGTCGGCGATGGCCTGGTCCACCGACTTCTTGCCGGTGATCACGGCCTGCAGCGCCTCGTTGATCGGCCGCATCCAGTCGCCGCCGTCGTAGGCGCCGAACTTGAAGGGCAGCACGTTCCCGCCCTGCTTGGTCGAGCCGTTGAAGACCACGCGGTTGAGCTCGCCGGTCTTGTCGGCGCGCTGGAAAATCGGGCTGCTGGCGAGGGCGCTGCGGCTGGGCAGGGCCAGGCCGCGGGTGAGGATCCAGTTCTGGGCCTCGGGGCTGGTGAGGGCCTTGAGCACCTTGGCCGCCGCCTGCTTGTTCTTCGAGGCCGCGTTCATGCTCCAGGACACGGTGTAGACGAAGTTGCCGCGCTGCTTGGTGACGGGGTCGAGCGGCAGGAAGGTGGTGCCGAACTTCATGTTGGGGGCCTTGTCCTTGAGGAAGCCGCCGATCCAGGCGCCCTCGATGGACACCGCGGCCTTCTCCTCGCCGATGCACTGGCCGGTCCAGCCGGCGCCGAGGTCTTGGGCGTAGCGGCCCGCGCCGTCCTTGACCAGGCTGGTGTACCACTGGAAGGCCCGCTTGAAGTTGGCGTCGAGCACGGTCTTGCCCTGGGCGTTGAAGGGCTTCCAGCCGGTGGCGTAGGCGAAGGCGCCGAAGCGGGCGAAGTCGGCCACCACGCACAGCCCGGCCACGTCCTTCAGCTTGGTCTGCACTTCCTTGAGCTTGGCCTTGAAGGTGTCCCAGGTGTCGGCCTGGTTGGGGTACTTGACCCCGGCCTCGTCGAAGAGGTCTTTGTTGAACTGCACCGCCAGGGTGTTGAAGTCCTTGGGCAGGCCGTAGATCTTGCCCTTGAAGCTGAAGGCGTTGAGCAGGCTGGGCACGAACACGCCGAGCTCCTTCTGCGTGAAGTAGGCGTTGAGCGGCTCGACCTTGCCCGAGGCGAACACCGGCTCCGACCAGAAGATATCGACGTAGAACAGGTCGCCCGCGGTGCCGGCGGCCAGGGCGTTGAGCAAAGCGGCCTTGTAGTCGCCCTCGATGCCCTGGTACTCCGCGCGGATGCCGTCCTTCTCCACCGCCGGGTTGACCACTTCCTTCAGCAGGCTCGAGATGATGGCGGTGTCGTTGCCCCCGAAGCCCTGCAGTTTGACCACGGTCTGGGCCAGGCCCGTGCCGAGCCCGGCGACTGCCAATGCTGCTAGCCACAACTTCTTCATGCCTTCCTCCTCGTATCCACGGAATTAGCGCCTGCGGGCCGTGGTGTCCCGGACAACCAACTGCACGCCGACCCGTACACCCCGCGGGGGTGCATGGGAGGTTGCCTCTTTCAGAAGGGCCACCGCCGCCTTGGCGATGGCCGGGATCTCCTGCCGTACGGTGGTGAGGGGGCGCTCGAGGTCGGGCAGGTCGTCGAAGCCGACCACCGAGACGTCGTGGGGGACGTCGAGGCCGAGGTCTTCCAGGGCGGCGATGGCCCCCAGCGCCATCTCGTCGGAGGCGGCGAACAGGCCGCTGAAGCGCAGCCCGCCCTCCCAGGCCCGCCGCACCGCCCGGTAGGCCGGCAGGGTGGTGAAGGCCCCGTTGAGCACCAGCTCGGGGCGGTAGGGCACGGCGTAGTCGGTGAGGGCCTGGCGGTAGCCCTCGAAGCGCTCGCGCCCCACCTGGCCCGCGGCGCCCAGGTGGGCGACGTCGCGGTGGCCGAGCTCGAGCAGGTGCTGGGTGGCGGCGTAGGCCCCGCCGGGGTCGTCGGGGGCGACCCAGAACATCCCGGGGTGCACCCCCACCAGCACGCTGTTGGGGTGCTTCTGCCGCATGCGCTCGAGGCGCGGGTCGTGGTCGTGGGCGCCCAGCACGATGTAGCCCGCCGCCGGCTGCAGGGGCTCGCCGCTGGGGCTCATGGGGACCTCGACGAGCTTGTAGCCCTCCTGCCACAGGGCCTCGTCCAGGGCCTCGAACAGCAGGATGAAGTAGGGGGAGTACTTCCAGACCCGGGGCGTGACCATCACCCCCACCGCCTCGGTGCGCCCGGCCAGTTCCCGCGCGGCCACCGAGGGCACGTACCCCAGCTTGTTGACGGCCTCCATCACCCGCTGGCGGGTGACGGGGTGCACCCCCGAGCGGGCGTTGAGGGCGCGGCTCACCGTGCCGGTGGAAACCCCGGCCAGGCGTGCCACGTCGTGGATGGTGGGTATACGCTTGCGGCTCATGGACCCTTGTAAGCGTTTACGAATCTATGCTTGGTACTTTATGCCTCCACCTCGCCCATGTCAAGGCTTCAGGAAGCGAAGCTCATGGGGAAGGGATTGGTTCGCGTGAGAATTGGGTGACGCACGTGTGAAAACGTTTACGAAATTCTGCCAACCCCTTCCAACCCGGCCCTCCGAAGGGGCTTGGTATCGTAGGGGCATGAGTATGAAAGGTCTCATTCTGGCCGCCGGGCGCGGCACTCGGTTGCGACCCTTGACCCACACCCGGCCCAAGCACCTCTTCCGCATTGCAGGAAAGCCCATCATTCACTACGCGCTCGAGAACCTCCGCGAGGCGGGGGTGAGCGAGGTGGGCATCGTGGTCTCGCCCTACAACAAGGAAGACTTCCAGCTCTCCCTCGCCGACTTCCCCGGCATTCGCCTGGAGTACATCGTGCAGGAGCAGGCCTTAGGCCTGGCCCACGCCGTGGGCTCGGCGCGGGAGTGGCTCGCGGGCAGCCCCTTCGTGCTCTACCTGGGCGACAACCTCTTCCAGCGCGGCATCACCGCCTTCACCCAGGCCTTCCAGCCGGGCGTGAGCGCGGTGATCGCCCTGGTCAAGGTGCCCGACCCCCGCCAGTTCGGGGTGGCGGTGCTCGACCCGCAGGGCCACGTGGTCAAACTGCTGGAGAAGCCCAAAGACCCCCCCTCCGACTTAGCCGTGGCCGGGGTGTACGTCTTCGGCCCGGAGATCATGGACATCATCGCCACCCTCGAGCCCAGCGCCCGCGGCGAGTACGAGATCACCGACGCCATCCAGGGCCTCATCGACCGGGGCCGGGAGGTGCTGGGCCGCGAGATCGAGGGCTGGTGGAAGGACACCGGCCGCCCCAGCGACCTCCTCGACGCCAACCGCCTGCTGCTCGTCGAGCAGCCCAGCCCCGTCCCCGTGCTCGAGGGCTACGTCAGCGACAGCCAGATCACCGGCAGAGTGGTGGTGGAGGAGGGCGCGGTGGTGCGCGACTCGACCATCCTCGGCCCCGCCCACATCGCCGCCGGGGCCCACGTCGAGAGCGCCTACATCGGCCCCTTCACCTCCGTGGGCCCGGGCGCTACGGTGCGCCGCGCCGAGGTGGAGTTCTCGATCCTCGAGGAGGACGCGCTGCTGGAGGACGTGCCCCTACGCCTGCACGAGTGCATTTTGGGCGTGGGCGCCAAGGTCGGCAGCCGCAACGGCCTGCCCCGGGCGCACAAGCTGGTGCTGGGGGATTTGTCGAGCGTGGAGTTGGGGTAGAGGGGTGCCGATAGCCGGGCGCGGGTCGTACGTGGGGTGCGGGTCGTACGTGGGGTGCGGGTCGTACGTCGTACGTCGTACGCGAGACGCCAAACGCCAGACGCCAGACGCCAAACGCCCTTTTCTTCACCCCCCTTAGCAAGGGGGGCAGGGGGGATACCCCCTCCCCACGGGAGGGGTTTCACCACGGGCCTTTCGCTGAGGGCTGACGGCTGAAAGCTTACCGCTTACCGCTTTCCCTGCCGGTACTGGCGCAGGTACTCGAGGTCCTCCGCCACCAGGTCGTCGCGGCCGGCGAGGAATTCCAGGTGGTGGCGCAGTTCGTGGATGAGGGTTTCCCAGATCTCGCCCTCCCAGTCGAAGCCGGGGTAGGCCACGGCGCGGAAGGAGCCGTAGTAGAGGGCGATGTGGCGGCCTAAGCCGTCGAAGCCGCCGAGCACGGTGGGGTAGCCGGGGCTTACGTACTCGCCCAGGCGGAACAGGCCCGGCTCGTCGGGGTCGGGCTTGAGGTGCTCGAGGACGTGCATTCCGTGCAGGCCGCGTTTGAACGCCTCAGGGATCTGGTCCCACAGGCGGTAGGCGGTGTCGAGGAACTCGTCGAAGGTCATCGCCCCCAGTGTGGGGCCGGATGATGAAGCGCGGGTAAAGCGGGGTCACAAAGCCGGCAGCGAGGGCGCGAGCGCGGGGCTTCGCGGCGGGTGTACAATGTTCTGGCTTCAGAAAAAGGAGGTCGGACATGGCGGTAGTGAAGGTCATCGAGATCATCGCCGAATCGCCCAAGAGCTGGGAGGACGCGGCCCAGCAGGCCCTCGAGGAAGCCTCCAAGACGGTGCGCGGCATCCGCAGCATCTGGGTGCAGGACCTGCAGGCCATCGTGGAGGACGGCGCCGTCGTGGCCTACCGCGCCAACTGCAAGCTCTCCTTCGTCGTCGAGAGCGAGGGCAAGAAGGCCCCGGCCCGAAGCAGCAACCGCAGCCGCAAATAGACCTGGCCCACCCCCCCCGACCGGCTACACTGGGGACGTGGAACCCCTCAAACTCGCCGGTCTGCTGCTGCTCGGGCTCTCGGCCGTCGAATTGCTGCTCTGGCGCGTGCTGGCGGCCAGTAACCCCAACCTTCACAAGCACTTCCCCGTGCTGGTGCTGGCCTCGGCCGTCGGGGGCGTCGTGGGCTTCGCGCTGTTCTGGCTGGGTTGAAGGGCTCAGGCCAGGCTGCGCCGGTAGGTCAGTGCCTCGGCGAGGTGGGCCTCCTGCACGCCCTCACAGCCGGCGAGGTCGGCGATGGTGCGGGCGACGCGCAGGATGCGGTCGTAGCTGCGGGCGGTGAGCGTGAGGCGCTTGGCCGCCGCGTGGAGCAGGGCTTCCGTGGGGACGAGAGGGTGACGTGCTGGCGCAGGGTGTGGCCCAGCAGCGAGCTGCTGGGCCGGCCCTGCCCATAGCGCATCTGCTCACGGGCCTCGAGCACCCGCTCCCGCACCACTGCGGTGGATTCCCCCTCGGGGGCCCGGGACAGCTCCTGCGGCGTCAGGCGCGGCACCTCTTCGCTTCCTAAGGGCAGCCAGGTCAGGGCTTGCAGGTCGGGACCAAGAAGTTGACGGTCTTTCCCGCTCCTTGCCCTAGATGGAAGCTCCAAAGCCACGGGTGCGATAAGCCCGATTTTGTGCACCTCCAGGGCCTTGCTCAGGGGTTGCTTGACCCGACCGGCCCCTCTGGGATGATTAAAACTCAATCCAGGACGAGGTATCTACATAAAATGCGGGTCACTAGCGGGACTCCTGCAGCGCGCGCAAGGTTTCCTGGGTGAGCTCGAGCTCCACCTACCCGGCGTGGACCCGGATGGCCCGGCGGCGCTGTTGGCGCACCAGCTTCTGCAAGGCTCGTTCGATGGCCTCGCGTTTGGTGTGCACCCCTAGAACCCGGCGGGCCTCTTCCAGCAGGGCTTCGTCGGTCTCGACGGTGATGCGGGGCACAGTGCTCCGAGCACACACCTGCCCGCGTGTATTTAAATGTGCTTCCAAGGAGTGAAAATGCCACCTGGCCATCCAGAACGCGTGTTCGTGTGCTATTGCAGCCCTTTGGCGTGGAAATTACCCCCAGGATGGGGGTTCATGTTGGCGAAGCACCACAGCTGTGGCCCGGCTCCTGGGGGTGGAGCGGTATTACCTCCTGGCCTTAAGGGGGCGCGGAAGTTGACACTATCCTCCTTTTAGGATATTCTCCAACAACCAATAGGCCGCACATTAGTTGCGCCCAGGATTGGGGGTTTCATGTTGAGCAAGCGCGGTTGGTTGTTGCTGGCGAGTGCAGGGCTGGTTCTGACCCTAGCTTCGTGCTCATCGGAGATTGTGCCAACGAAAAGAACGGCTCCTAAGGACTACCCCTTCACCCCTCCGGCTTACACGGGCCTGCCGGCAAAGCGCCCCGTTACTAAGGTGCTCACCGATTTTGCCCAGAAGACCATAAAGGACTTCTCGATAGACGGCAAGCTCACTATTGACACCCGCGCCGTGCCGCCGCTCCGCAAGCAGGGTGAATTGGGGGCGATGAGCGTGGACGAGGTAGATCAGGTTGAGCCGGGCACGGTGATCGTCAGCCCGCCTACCGACAAGGCCCCTTACGGGGTGCTGCGCAAGGTGGACTCGATAACGGAAAATCCCGACGGAACCGCCACCGTAGAGACCTCCCCGGCCACGCTGGCCGAGGCCATCGCAGGCTCTGACTTGAAGCCGGAGGACATACAGCAGACCAGCTACACCGTGCCGGTGAACGTCTCGGTTTTGGCCGTTCCCAAGGCGGGTGCACCGCAAAACCTGACCCTGCCGGATTACCTCACGCCCGAATCAGTCCAACAACTCGCTCCGCAGTGGGATTTCTTTCCCGTCGATGGGGGGCGCTGCGAGACCCCACCCCCTGCGGCGATGCCTCTAGGAATCGTCAACCGCAGCGCGTGCATTCAGCTAAAGCTTTGGATGACCGTGAATGTGGACATCGGCTGGTGGTTCATCTTCCCCTACCTCAAGGGTTTCGGCGCGTGGGCCAATGGCTGGGCAAGAGTGGAGACCTCCATCGCCTACAACGTGCAGGCCCCCGGTCTCAGCCAGACCGTGAATCTCCCCGGTGTTAGCCAGACTTTCCTCGACACTACTGGTGGGGTAGGAGTGTTCTGGATCGGCCCTATCCCAGTGGTTGTCACCCCTAAAGTGATCCTACAGGGTGGGCTCAGTGGCACTTTGAGCATCCAAGGGAACGCGGGCGTGGCGGTGAGCAGCAGCATACCCAACGTCTCTTTCAACCTTGGAACCGAGCAGAGCCCGGTGCAGTACGGCTTCTACTGTGGGAATACCGTTGCCAACGGTTACTGGGGGTGCAAGCCGGTGAACAACGTCGCCGAGAAGGTAGAGGCGCTGCGACAGCAGTTCACCGCCTGGAACCCCTACTCCAACCCTTTGGCCTTGTCGGGAACGGCCAGCATTACCACCACCCTCAGGTACAGGGCTAACCTGAGCGTACAGGCCGGGGTTTATCTCTACGGTACGGTGGGGCTAGCGGCGGCCCTCGAGCCCTATGCCGGACCAAAGATCACTGCTGGAGTCGAATATAACATTCAAGACCCCAACCAGCCCGTGACCCGCTTACAGGCGGGAATCTACGGCGGGCTGGATGGCAGAGTGATGGCAGGAGTCAACATCCTGGGGATTAGCCTGAGCGGAGACGTCATTCCCCAGGGCGCAATTGTCCCCGAAACCCCCCTGCTGCCCGAGTTTTCCAGGTGCTGGCGCGGAGTTGGGCTCACCCCTTGTCCCTAAGGAGGTGTTGTGAGAGCTGCGACCTTGATATTGCTAACCCTTAGCCTAAGCGCGTGCAGCTTGGTGTACCCGGCTTACCCCATCGAGGCCGAGGTGGTGGGCGGCACTTACTCCCGCTCCATTTTGGAGAGTGATGGCTACTGGGTGATCACCAAACCCTTCGACAGCTACAGCTTCTATTTCACCCTGCGCAAGACCGACACCGCTGACCCTGCTCTGGACAACCAGTGGTTCTGGCTCACCCCTGAGTCCTCGGGGTATGACGTCAGCCTCAACCAGCGGCAGGCGCGGTTCGGCGAAATGCTGGTGCTCAACGTTAAGAACAAGCCGGGCCAGCCACCCCCTCCCACAGGTCAGCGGGGCGTGGTGGTCTTGGTGAGTTTCACGGAAAAGGGGAAAGGAAAAACACGGTCCATACGCTTCGTGGTGAACGACCTCAGCGCGAGAAGGTAAGGTCGGCATGTTTAGGAGGAGAACGGTGAAAGCAGTGGGTTTAGCGGTGTTGGCGGGTTTGGCCTTGTTGGTGGCCGGTTGTGGCACGCAAAAGGCCACGGACTCGGTGGGCAAACGGGTGATGACAGCCTCGGATTCCCTCGACTATTTCAACGTCAAAGACATTGGAGAGGTAAAACCACTCCCTAAGGGCAAGCTTTACCTGACGGCACAGGACATCCGCGCCAGGGGCGATCTCAGCACCCAGTCGCTCCACGTCCTCTCGACCAACCCGAACGAGGGATATATCGAGGTCGGAGACTGGTACATACCAAGCGGTGTGTACCAAGGTTTGCAGGAGACCACCCCGTATAACGTGAGTGTGGAGGCGATGAACGTGCTCGAGGGGTCGGAGCTCCAGTTCCTGTTCAACGCCACCCCCGACGAGATGCGATCGGAGCTGGAAAAGGTCGGGTTGAGTGTGCGCGACGTGCGTGAGCTATCGGTGGACGGCGAGTTGAGCATTGACGACTTGAGAACGCTCGCGAGTATGGCCGACCAAAGGAGCGCGCCTGCAAGGCTAGCTGTGATGAGCGGCCGTAGCTTCCGCACCATTCTCGAGAGCCGGATCGCTGCGCGTCAGGGGAGGGATGTACGATGAGCTGGAAAATCCTTTACCCGCTGTTGTGCGGTTTGGTCTTGGCCTCGAGCCTGAGCCTGGTCTCCGCTAAACCTTCCCCCGGCCGCTCGACAAGCGACCCCTTTACCGTGCAGGGAGCTTCTCGCGCGTCGGATCCCAAAGCGGACTGCGTGGCCCAGATGGGCAGGGGATCAGCCACCGCTCGCAACACCGCCACCACCTCCAGCAACCGCCCCGTCGCCAACCTGTACTACCCCAGGTATCTCGCGGCCAAGGCGGTGCTGGTTTTCACAACCTTCGCAGGCGGTAGGCAACTCGTGGCCCAGTCGGACTATAAAGAGAGCTACAGCGGGAACATGGGTGCGCTCACTGCCGACACAACGTACACCTACAACTGCGCGGACTTTGCCAACCTTTACTCTGGTATTCTCGGATACGGCTTCCACAAAGCCCTTCCTGCGAACGACGACCCGACCCCCAACGGAGGCCGCACCGTCGTCTACTCGGATAACAACGGCGGTCAATACTCCTGGCAACCCTGGTAAGCAGGCATGGGCCGAGGCAGGGAATTTCCGCCTTGGCCCGTCGCTTTGACTGGGCTAAAGCACGCGGGGAGAACCGTGCGAGAAGCTCTACTGCTGTTAATAGCTGTCGCTGTCCTGGCCTCTGTGGGCCTTAAGTTTTTCGCCGCTGCCCCCCTTTCCGCTCAGCGGGCCGGGTGTTTTTCGGCGAACGAAGCCGGTTTCACTAACGGCGTGGCGCTCAGTCCCGCAGGGGACCGCTCCAGCCTCGACCTACGCCTCGCACTGGCTAAAGCTCCGGTGCCGACAATGAATTTTGACGCTTTCGTGTTCGTGAACGGGCGCTTGCAGCACATCGAGTCCAACATCGCTGTGGCCTGCGACCGGCCCGCGACGCGCTCGGTGCCCTTACGCATCAGCCTCCGGGATTCGGTGTCGGTGGTGTTCACCCGGCACATCGCGGACAAAACCGGTTCGGCCAGTGAGCTGGTGCGTAAAGGGGATTTGTCCCGGCTTGAGCCAAGGCTTCTTTCCGACGTAGTCACGGTCGCTAACGGGGAGGGACTCGGCGAGTGGGCCAGCCCCGCCGACAGCACACCCGCACACCCTGACAGGCCCACCCTCAGCCACATCTCGGCGGTAGGAGCAGCGATCAACACCTTCGGGGGGATCATCCGCACCAGCACCGAGAGGCAACCGGTCGAGGTGCTGATCTACAACGACACCGCCAGGGCCACGACGTACCATCTCGTCTGCTTACATAACGACACACAGCTCGCCTTCGTGGGCGGTCAATCTCTCATCACACTGCGGCTGCCAGCAAACCAATACGCAACCGTCAGGGCAATGCTCGAGGTGCCCGCCGAGGGTGAACTGGGCCTAGTCCACTGCTACTCGCTCTACTCCTACGGAGCTTCCGCCAAGCAGCCGGTAGAAGTGACCCCGATCTGGCCCGCCTTCACCCTTCGTGGGGCGATACGGTGAATAGCACCAGCCTGCTTAGGCCGTTTATGGAGGTTAAGCTCACCATAGCGGCTCCGCTGCCCCTGGCCTTGTCCGCTGGTCTTGGTGGCCTGGGCTACCTCAGCGTCACCGGGCCACTGCCTGCTTGGATTTCGCCGTTGGCCCTCCTGGCCGTCTTCGCCTTGGCCCACCGACAGGCCTCATGGCAGAACCGGGGCCTGGTTATGGCGAGCTACCTTTTCAGCATCAATCTGCTCGTTACCCGCTCCCTATTCGGCCTGTACAGCATAGAACCAGCGGCCATCGCCACGTTATACGCGCTGGTCATTCTATATATAACGGCGCTTTCCGCCGTTGCCACCGCCACCTTCCCCAGTACGCTCACCCCGTCGCGTATCCTGCTGTTTGCATCCTCGATGAGCTTATTCGACCGAGTGTGCTCCGACCCCGACCTGCTGCACAACCGCGCGGTTCCGTTCTCACACGGTTACTACCTCTTCTCTCCCGCGTTGTCTGGGCTTTACGCGCAACTAGGGATGTACGGGGCGAGCTTTGTAATCTATGCCGCCCTGCTGCTGGGCCTGTGGGCCTTTTACCACCACCGGGCTACCGGTGTGGCGGTGTTCGCCATCGGGGTAGCCCTCGCCATCGTGCTGAGCAGCGCGTTACCGCAGCCGCGGCTTGAGGGCTACCTCGAGGTCAACTTGGTGCAGCCAGGCATCGTTGGGGACGGCGAGCATTTTGTCACACGCAGCGAGGACTACTTGCGCCGCGAACTCTCCCCGCAACTCAGGGGTGGGGCGCTAAATGTGTTGCCTGAGAGCAGCCTGTTCAACTATGACTTCGACACCGACCACCTAGGGCTGCTCGCCCACGACAACTTGCTTATTGGGGGCACCATCCGCAGCCAGTCCTTGGTTTACAACTCCGTCGTTCTGTTACAAAAAGGGCGGGTTACCGCCCGCTATAACAAGATCTTCCTGGTACCAATAGAGGAGGACGCCCGGCTTCAGGCGGGCAATGAGCGGCAAACCAACACCCTCCGCTTCGGTGATGTGATTCTGGGCGTGGGTATTTGCTACGAGTCTTCCTTTGAGCGGATCGGCCTGAAAGCCGTCCATAATGGAGCGCAAGCCCTGCTGTTTCTTTCCAACACCCAAAGCCCTCCAGCCACCGCTCTACAGCTCAGGAGTGTGCAGGTACGTTCGGCGGAGACCGGGAGGGTCGCGCTGTTTGTCGGGATGGCGGGGAACACCTCGATGACAGATGCCAAAGGCAAAGTAGTGTGGCGAATGCCCTGGGCTAGCTCCGAACGCCGGGCAATATCCGTCCCGCTCTACTCCGGCCTCACCAACGCGGCGCACTTTTCAGCCCAATTGAGCTACATTTTGGTGGCAGTCACGTGCGCTACTTTGGTGAGCCTTCTGTGGAAAGGGCTGCACAGAAAAGCCGAGAGGGATCATCAAGGCAGGCGCGACTTTCTTTAAAACTCAAAACTTGCATTGCCCGAATATCCCGCATAAACACGTGCCACCTGCTCCTCCTAAGGCACGGAGTTCCTGCAAGAGCCTGCGCAAAGAAGTTCGGGGAAGAGGAGCCGAACCGCAGACCGCGCCGCAATAGCACGCCATACTGCTCCCATTCTAGTGAGGCAGGGATGCTTGTTTCATATGATCCTCACGCCAGACTCCTCCGGTAGGTCAGCGCCTCGGCCAGGTGGGCTTCTCCGATCCCCTCTGCCCCCGCCAGGTCGGCGATGGTGCGGGCCACCCGCAGGATGCGGTCGTAGCTCCTTGCGGTGAGGGCTAAGCGTTTGGTGGCCGCGTGTAAGAGGGCCTCACCGGAGGGGGAAAGGGGGGTGTGCTGGCGCAGGGCCCGGCCCAGCAGCTCGCTGTTGAGCTTCCCCTGGCGGGCCTTCATCCTTTCCCTTGCCGCCAGCACCCGTTCTCGCACCGCTGCGGTGGACTCGCCCTCGGGGGCTCGAGCCAGCTCCTCGGGGGTGAGGCGGGGCACTTCCACCACCAGGTCGAAGCGGTCGAGGAGGGGGCCGGAGATGCGGCCGGCGTAGCGCATTCGCTGGGCGGGGGTGCAGGCGCAGTTGCGCTCGGGGTCGCCGAACCACCCGCAGGGGCAGGCGTGTGCAGGGCAATCGGGGTATTCCCGCTCAGGTGGGGTACCTTCTGCCCCGCAAGAAGCCGGGGCCGTCGGGGAAAGAGGAAGTACGGGCTGCCCTGCTCGAGGAGCACCGTCGGACAGGGGCCAGCCCCCGCAGTCTGGCCCGGAAGTACGGGGTGAGCAACGGGACGGCCTGGCGGTGGGTATTCGGCCAGCGCGACCTTCTCAAGAGAGGCTCCTGACCCTCGTACCCCTAGCCCTGCCCCGATGCGCTATGGCAGAGGTTAGCGCCTCTGGTTCAGGGCAAAGGCAAGGGAGCTCCATCCCGCTAAGCGAAGTGTTACCTCGAGGAGGCTGTCTTCCTGGTACTGCAGGGAGGGCGGCCCTGGGGGGATACTCCTCCGGGTTGCCCACCGGGGAGGATGGCTGGCACTTACAAAACGGGGCAGCAGGGGGGTGTGAGTAGAGCTGCCGGGGAATGGTTGAGGGCTTTGCATATGCCAGTACGCCAACCTAGGCGGACGCGACCCCAGGCCGATCACAAACAACCCGCGCTCACCTCCGCCCCCGCCAGTCCAGCCGCAAGGGGACTAGCACCAGCGAGACCAAACAGTACAGGACCAGCACTGCGATCGTAACCAGGGTGCCAGGGTCCAGCTCCCCCACCAGCGACCCCCTGAGGGCCAGCGCCGAGTGGGTGGTGGGCCAGAGGTAGGCCAACAGCCGCAGCGGCTCCGGCAGTACCGAGGGGGGATAGTAGACCGGGGCGAAGAAGATGATCACGGTCTGGAGAATCTGGGTGAGCAGGCTGGCTACCTGAGCGGTGGGGCTGTAGAAGCCGATCACCGCACCGAAGCCGGCCATGGCGTAGGCCGAGAGCAAGAGAACCAGGACGCTCAGCCCGGTAAACGGCACGTGAAAAAACACCACGGCCAGAAACCCAATCAGGAGGGTGGCGGGCAGGCTCAAAAGCATTCCCCGGGTGGTAAGGGCGGCGACGAAAGCTCCTTTGGAGAGAGGCAGGGCGGCGTAGTAGTCGAAGGCCTGGAGTTCCTTCAGGTAGCCGATATGCTGGCCCAGCGAGAGCATCCCGGCGAAGCTCAGGCTCATCACCAGGCTACCTACGATCAGGTTCTCTGCGGCAGACGGGGCTTGGGGCCCGATCAGGAACCACAGGAAGGCCAGATAAGAGAGGCTGACGAAGCTGGCTTGCAGCAGGTACCAGAACCACTCCTCGCGCAGCACGAAGAGCTCGGCCCTGAGCAGCCAGAAGAAGTCGCGTAGGGTTTTGGCTGGGCCAGCGGGGAGGGGAAGCTCGGATGGAATGGTAGAGTCAGACCTCGACTTCACTTACACCTCCGGTTTTTTGAGCAGTCAGCAGCACATACACATCGTCCATGCTGGGGGTGACCAGGCGGAAATCGTCCAGAGCCTCCATCCCCACCTCCTCCAGCACCCGGCCCAAAAGCGCTTGGGCCTCCTCCGGCCTGGCGGTGAGCTCAAAGAAACCGGGCCTGGGGTTACGACAGTCGGGCAATGTCCTAAGCCGAGCCTCGGCCTGGAGGAGATAGGGCTCCTTGACCCGAACCTCCAGACGCACCCGCTCGCTCACCGTCCGCTTGAGTTCCCCTGGGGTGCCCAGGGCCACCAGACGCCCGTGGTTGATGAACGCCACCCGCTCCACGTAACGCTCGGCCTCGGCCAGGTTATGGCTGGTGAGCACCACCGTCACCCCCTGGCTGCGCAGCTCCTCCAAGAACTGCCACAGCCGCTGGCGGTTGGCCGGGTCCAGCTCGTTGGTGGGTTCGTCCAACACCACGCCTCGAAGCTTCCCCATAAACGCCGACAGCAGGGTGGGTAGGCGCACCTGTCCCCCGCTAAGCTGGGCCAGCCGCCGCTTGGCAATGGGCAGCAGGTCGAAGCGCTCCAGCAGGGCCTGAGCCTGTTGGTGGGCTTTTAACACCGAAAAGCCCCGCAGCACCCCGGCGTAGACCAGCACCTCTGCGACGCTGTAGTTGCGCAAGATAGGGGCCCGCTGGCCATAAAAGCTGACGTGGCGCGGCACTGCCCCAGGGTGGCGCACCACGTCGTGGCCCAGCAGCTCGATCTGCCCGGAGGTGGGCCTCAGGAGCCCGGTGATCTGGCGCACCAGGGTGGTCTTCCCGGCCCCATTGGGCCCGAAAACCCCCAGGATCTCCCCCTGGCGGATGTCGAGGGAGATCGCGTCGTTGGCCAGCACTCCCCGCGCCCCGTAGCGTTTGGTGAGCTTGCGGATGACGTAGAGGTTCACAAGCTACCCTCCTGCTCCAGGATCGGCTGGGGCCTGGGTGAAGATAAGGGGCGAGCCTGGAAGACGGGAACGGGATTGTGCACGTTTGGATTCATAGCTTCCAGCAAAACGTGTTGGGAGGTTTCAATTCACCCTATACCCCTCAGCCTGCAAGCGCCAAAGCTCGGCGTAAACGCCATTGTGGCGCAACAAAGCCTGATGCGAACCCTCCTCCACCAAACGTCCCTCCCGCAGCACCAGAATCCGGTCGGCCATCTGGACCGAGGCCAGCCGATGGGTAATAAGGAGCACCGTCTTGCCCTGGGCCAACTCCGCAAAGCGTCCGTAAAGGTGAGCCTCTTCTTTGGGGTCGAGGGAGGCGGTGGGCTCGTCGAGGCGGTTTTTCCAGTCAATGTGCTCTAGAAATACTAAACCTGCATCGCGATTTTGCTCTGTGGCTCTCACCACGTATAGCTTGCGGTCATCGCGACCAAGCCATCGCTTGATCAGATCCTCTACCTCGTTGGGGGAATACCCCAGGAATGGCTGGATGATGGCATACTCCACCACCTGCGGCTCAGCGTACCACCTCTGGATTGCAGTTGCATCGCTGAGGTCCACAGGCCTCAGTTGTACGCGCTCCTGACAAATCATAGTCACCCGGAGAGCTCCTCCTTTTCCTCTGCCTGTCTTTTGACCTTTGCAGCAAGGTACAAAACTGCCCCCATGCCGCAAACGGCGAGCGAAGTGATTTGCAAGGCCCCGGCAGCGCCCAGGGCGCTCGAGAGCGGCCCAACCAGCGCCAGTACCGGCAGCACCCCCAGGGCCAGGCTCACGTTCACCAGGCTGAAAACCCGCCCCAGAAACGGCTTGGGCACTGTCGCCTGCAACAGCGACTGGGTGGCCACCCCGGAGATGTCGAAGAGGATGCCGCTGAGGAAGAAAACCGCCAGGAGCATGGGAAACGTGGGGAAAGTCGCGCCTAGCAGCATAGGGGCGGCCAGCAGGGTGTTAAGCAAGACCACCAGCGGAAGGCTGGGAATGCCTTTCTTTAGAGCCCCCAGCATAGCCACCCCCACCACGCCCCCCAGGGTGAGGCTGGTATACAAGAGCCCCAGGCCCGCGGCCCCGATCTGGGCCACCTCCAGCGAGATGGGCACCATCACGATCTCCACCACCCGCCAGAACAGGGAGGTGAGCATGGAGAGCACCAAGATTATCACCACCGTTTGGCTGGTCACGGCAAAACGCATTCCCTCGGCGGCCTCGGCCCAGAGGGTGCTGCCCTGGCGGGGCGGGGCCGCGCCGAGGGCCGCGGGCAGACCGTGCGCGGCGTAGGCCACCGCGGCAAAGGTGAGGGCATCGAAGACGAAGAGTCAGACCGGGCCCACCAGGCCGTAGAGCAGGCCGGCCAGGGCCGGGCCCAGCGAGGCCGTTACCTTGCTCAAAACCACCCGCAGGGCGTTGGCCGAGACCAGGGCTTCCTTGGGCACCAATGAGGGCACCACCGCAGCCATGGCGGGGCTGACCATGCCCTCCACGGTCTGGATCAGGAACTGGACTTACGCGGCCTCCACCTGCACCGGTAACAGAGGGCTCAAATCCAGGCTCAGCTTACCTGCGATGAGTCTCCGTCGGCATTGGTAGAAACTCAACTTCAGCCGCTCTCGCTGACACTCGATGAGCCCATAGGCCACCAACCCCAAGGCCAGATGGGCCAGCAGCCTGGCCCTACGCCAGTGCCGATGCCCCGTCCACCCCAGTTCCTGCTGAAGCCCCCGGAAGATCTCCTCAATCGCTTGCCGCAACCGGTAGATCTCCCTCATCCCCACCCCCCACCATCCCTCCCGATCCGTTCCGTAAAACTTCCCCCCACGCTTGAGCACCCCCACGGCAAAGCTCAGGCCCCTCAACCTCCCCGCCTTGACCCAACGGGTCCCCCATGCCTCCTGAGCTGAACACCGTCCAGCACACAGTTAGACCTGAGCCTCGTGACAAAAGACCAGCCATGGGCATGGAGCCACTCCAAGACCTGCCTCGCCGCGTACCAAGCGTCAAACAGTACTCCTTCCGGCTGAAAACCCTGCTCCTCCGCCCAATCCAGCAGGGCCAGGTCCAGCTTGCTCTCCTCCCCGAAGTAGGGCAGGAAGGCCAAGGGAATCCGCCGCTTCCCGTCCGTCCACCCCAGCACCACCAGGGACAGCCCAAACACCCAAGCCCCCGTGGAGGTGTCCCGGGCCTTCTTCAGGCCCAGCTTGCCTGAGCGGTAGCGCTGGATGAGGACGTCATCAAGGATGAGGTAACCTCGGTTCAGCCCGCCCACCCCTTTGCAGAGCTCCAGGGAGAGTTCAAAGAACAAGGCCAAGGGTTGGTTCAGGGCCCGGTAGAGGGTGTCGTGGGCGAAGTCTTGGTCCTCAGCCATGGCCAGGGCGGAGGTATTGATGGGGCTTTGGGCTAAAGCTTCTAGAGCGCGCAAAACGGGGCGTGGTATCCTATCTTCGGGCCTTCTCTGTGACATGAAGGCCCATTTTATCTACTCATATCCTCGGTGCGTAAGTCCAGTCAGGAAGACCAGCGGGTAGACCAGCAGGGGCTCCAGGAGCACCAGGACCAGGCTGGCCGAGAGCAGCGCGCTCAAGAGGTAGCCCCCCACCAGGGCTCGGCGCCGATCCCAGCGGTCGGCCAGGGCGCCGGTGAAGGGCTGGAGCAGGAGCCTCGAGGCCACCCGCACCGCCCATACGCCAGCCAGCGAGGCCACCGACCCGGTGGCGGTGAAAACCGCCACACTCAGGGCCAGTACCGTGAACTGACTGCCCAGGCTCGAGAAAGCGGTGGCCCAGAGCAGCCGGACGTACAGGGGGTGCTCCAGCGCAGGGTAGTGTCGGTTTAACCAGGCACGGATGGGATTCGCTCTCAAGTTAGACCCCAGACTTGCATCCGCAAAAAACGCTACCCACCCATGCGGGCATCTCAGTACGTTCCTAGCGTGCCCTGTTGCCGCGCCCTCCGGATGGCGCGTTGAAAGAATCCAATCCCTAGCGCCAGGTAGGCCAGCGCGTTGATTCCAGCAAGAAGCAGGAGATCCCAGCCGGGGGCTTCGCTCCGCCCCAAAAGGAGGCGCAGGGCCGCGACTGAAGGCGTCATGGGTAGGAGGTAGCCCAGAGCATTCCAGGGCCAGGCCAATGCCTCAAAGCGCACTAGGAAAAGACCCAGGAAGAGGAACTGGAGGAGGCCCAGGAGCTGACCCACCCGCTTGTAGACCAGCGCTAGGCCTCCCAAAACTAGCCCCAGACCCAAGCTGCCAAAAGCCAGGGTTCCGAGGGGGAGGAGGGTCAGGGGAGGGAAGTTCAGCTGAGCCCCAGAGGTGAGGAGGATCGCCAGGACGATTGGAATGACCAGGAGGCCGATCTGGAGGAGGGAAAGGAGGGCCCGAACCAGTACCACACCCAACAGGCCCGGGCGGGTGAGGGCCAGTTGTTCCAAAAGCCCTGCCAGGGCCTCTTCGGCCAGATTAGAGGCGGTATGCGAGAGGAGGGAGAAGGCCAAGGACCAGGCGATAAGACTCACCACCAAAGCCTCCAGTCGCTCCCCAAAAAGGGCGGGACCAGCTAGGTAGCGAACCCCGGAAAAGAAAAGGGCAAAACCCACACCGGCCCCAAGCACACCCCCTAGAAGCTCCAGGGGGTAGCGGGTGAGCGCTCTCAGGAAGCGCCATAACTCTATGTAGACTACCCGAAGCACTGTCTTCTCCTTTCCCTGAGTACGCGCCAGAAGAGCCCCGCGAGGGAGAGGCTCTCTTGTTCCACCCGCTCGAGGGGCAGGGGATCTAAAATCCTGAGCACTTCCCAGAGGGTTTCCTCTCCCACCACCCGAACCACCTTCCCCTCTACCTCCGCCCCGAGGGCTTGGAGCTGAGCCAGGCGCGAGTCCCCTATCCCCAAAGTAAGTCCAAGTTCTATCCGATAGACGGCTCGAGGCGAGCCTTTCAGCACCTCTTGGGTCCTTCCCTCCAGGGCTACCTCGCCCTCCAGCAGGATGGCCACCCGATCCGCCACCGCCTCGGCCAGATCCAGTTGGTGGGTGGTGAGGAGGATGGCCTTGCCCTCTTCCTTGAGCCGCAGCAGCCAGGCGCGGATGGCCTCCTGAGCCTCGAGATCCACCCCCAGCGTGGGCTCGTCCAGGAAGAGGACAGGGGGGTCGTGCACCAGGGCGGCAGCCAGGGCTGTCCGCTGCTGCTGGCCCCGAGAAAGGGTACCCACAGTCTGATGGGCCTTCCCCTCGAGTCCCACCGTCTCCAACAGCTCCAGCCCCCGCCGCCGGGCTTCCTTGGGGTTGAGGCCGCGCAGGGTGCCGAAGTAGATGAGGTTCTCCAGGGCGGAAAGACGCCAATAGAGGTTGCGGCTGCCCTCCAGCACCGCTCCCATCCAGGTTCGTTTCCCTTCCACCTGCACCTCCACCCTCCCCCCGTCGGGTTCCACCAGGCCCGCCAGGATTTTGACCGCGGTGGTCTTCCCAGCGCCGTTGGGGCCCAAGAGGGTCAGGATCTCCCTGGGATACAGCCCCAGGCTGACCCCCTTCAAAGCCTCGAGCCATCCTTTCCCTTTGGGATAACGCTTGTGCAGGTCGTGGGCCTGGAGTATTGCCCTGGAAGGGTCGGGGGTTTGTATGTTTGGCTTCATAGGCGGCTCATGCGGTGCGGGCGGCTTCCATGCCGGGGCATATGAAGTCTATATGGGCCCCGGTGACTCCGTCGCCTACGGCAAAATGAATGCCGCGGGCACCCTCATTGAGAACAGAGTTAACCCTCCAATCAAGGCCATAAGCGTCCAAACCGGGATTGTTGCTTATCGCCATTTCCACCAACATAAGCTCGAGCTGAGGATTGGAGAGTTCTCTTATCTCATCCGTGAGGTCGGCTCCGTCTATAGAGCGCACCTCTTTTAGCTGTGAGTTTTCTATCTTGATCTTCAACGGAAATCTTTCTTCCCTGATAAGTCCGCCCAGCAACTGCCACGCCCTGACGGGTAGACAAGTGAGTTGATTGGGCATAATTCTGTGATGGGCAACCGCTACCCCTGGAACCTCTACTTCGCCGCTCACCACATATCCTGGATGGAAAAAATCTTCATTGTCCGGAATCATGGCTATTTCGAAGAACATACCTATCGCTTCCCACTCACCCGGTAGCAGGCCTGACTGTGTCCGGGGAAGCATAAGATCTAGCCTCTCCTTGAGGGTTACCTCCAGCTCACCGTATGCACCCTTGAATATAAGGCGCTGTACTTCACCCTTCTCCAGGATAGAAATCCACTTGGCATTTTCCTTTGTGGCCTGTACGAAATCTGAAGAGGTCAACAACTTGAGTGTGTAAATGGACGCCTCGAGAGAGGGATCAAAAGCAACTAGGGGTACAATCAACACTCGGCTACCTTTGAAAAAACGCTCGAGTCGAAAAAAAGAGAGCCCATCCCCTGTAGTAGGCAAAAGAACCACATTTTTGTATCGTTGTTTGGGGAGGTCTATAACCTCATCTAAAAGGGAAGCTCCTAGGTTGTGAGCTCTTAGCCAGGAAACGAAGTTTAGATCATCTGTGACAAAAAGGGGTTTGGACGAGCCAAAAACAGGCGCCAGGGATTGTTCTAATTTGACTTTCAATTCGCCTTCCATTACAACCTCCTGGGACTGCAGCCGCAACATAGCAATAGGAAAGACTAGTTTAGATCCCCGCCCCGCAAGGGCAGCTCACCAAAGGGACACGAGCAGAGGCTGGGTTGAGCGCAGATGACGAATTTACCCACGAGTAGGACACCGAATAGCTGTAGCCAAAAAAGCCTACTACAGGCTTGCCAGAGGACGCCTCGCCAAGGTTACTCAGTGGATCAGCGTAAGGCCTAGAGACCCTTTTGTGATGACCTTCCGACACAAATCTAAGCAAGCGTGGGGCTTTTAGCTTGAGCTGGATGGTCTTCTCCATCTCGATCACCTCCTAGAAACAAAATGTGTTGCGGCTGCAGCCCTTCTTTTTTATAGCACCCCCAGGTAACCAAACCCCCTCTCAGAATGGTTACGTTCTCAACTCATTTTGGTCACCTTTTCTCTCATTTTGGTTACCTTCTGACCGAGTTGGTTACCTTGCCCTTGCTAGGGTGAGGGTATGCGCAGGGGGAGATGGTTTTTGTTGTGGCTGATCCTGCTGGCCTTGGGTTGGAAGGAGTTGGGCTACGCCTGCAACCGCCCCGACTGCCTGCCCCCAGGGGTGGTGCGCTCCGGCGGGCCTAGCGGTACTGGGCGCTGAGCCGCTGCACCCAGGCCCAGACCGCCGGGTGGCGGGGGTCTTGCGGGGACAGGCGATGTAGGAGGGTCTCCCAGAGGAGGAGGTCATCCGGGATTCGCTGGACCAGGCGGTACAGTAGCTCGGGGTCGGGCTGTTGCAGGACGGCCTGTTTGAGTTGCTCTTCTATGCGGTGGCGCAGGAGCTCGATGCCAGGGGCCTGGCTTCTGGGTAGCAGCGGCCCCTGGTAGAGGGCCAGGGCTTGGTAAAGCTGGTTTTGTTCCAGGGCTTCCTGGAGCTTCAGGAAGTCGGCCTCGATGGGGCTGAGGAGCCGGTAGGGGCGGCTTGGGATATCGAAGCCCTGCTGGCGCAGCCGGCAGAGTTCGCTCCTGAGGGCCTGGGGGTTAGGTTCGGGGTAGAGTGCTCGGGCCAGGGACTCGCCTGTTATGCCTTCAGGATGAGCCAGCAGCAGGGTGAGAAGTTCCAGGCTGCGGGGCCTGAGGGCGGGGCAGCCCTGGAGCTGGGCTTTGCCCAGGGCTTGCAGGTAGGGGGTGGTCAGGCTGATGGAGGGTAGTTCTGCCGGCAGAAAGACGGCGCGGGCCTCGGGGCGGAGGGCCTGGGCCATCTGGCGATAGGGGGCGAGCAGGGGGGCTCCCACAAGGGCGCAGAGGTGGCTCCGGGCCATCAGGGCTTCCTCCGCCCCCTCGGCTTCCAGGGTGGGGAGGCTCTCTTCCAGAAGGGGGCGGGCCTCGGGCTCTGGGAAGCGGTAGAGCCCTTCGGCCAGCAGCAAAAGGGCCTGGGGCAGGGCTTGGCTGGAAGGCTGGGCTTTAGCCGCCCGCAGCCGGCGGGCCACGAGCGTCTGTTGGGAGGGGTGGCCTTTACAGAGCCGCACCAGCAGGGGCAGGTCGTAGGCCAGCAGGTGGGGGTTTGGGTTATGTTCCCAGAGGGTCTGCAGCAGTTCCGGTCTGGCCTCCCCCTGCATCCCCTGCATCCCCTGCAGCAGCAGGCTGAGCCAGAGGGCGTAGTAGCGCACCCCCGGGGACTGATGGGCAAGCAGCGGCGGGAGGGCCTGCGCCAGCGCAGCGAGGGGCTCCTCTCCGACATAAGCCAGTAGGGTGAGCTCCTCCAGGCGGTAGTAGGGCTGCCCAGGGGCCAGGAGGGCGGCCAGGCTGGCGTGGGCCAAGGCCTCCGCAAAGCGCCCCAGTCCCCGCAGGGTGCGGGCCAGGGCGAAGGCCAGGCGGGCCTGCTCCTCGGGTGGGGCGCCCTGGGCTTCCAGCTGGTGAAAGGCTTCCTGCAGGGCCAGAAGACCCTCGGCGGGCGGGAGCGAGAGGCCCAGGTGGTAGAGCGTCAGGGGAGTCTGGGCCACTTGGGCGGCGGCCAGGGCCAGGCGGCGGTAGGTGGCGTGGTCGCCTTGCCGGAAGGCGGCGAAGCCCAGGAGGGCCAGGCGTTCGGCGCTTTCTGTCTCCTCCCGCGGCTGCCAGGCCTCCAGCAGGGCCGTGGCCTCGGTGGGCTTTCCCAAGGACAGCAGGGCCAGCGCGGCGGTCTGGGGTTCACCCTGCTGCTGGGCCAGGGCCAGGGCCTCGGCGTAGCGGCCCTGATGGTAGAGGGCCAGGGCGTCCATGGGGGGAGTATAGCCCAAGGGAATTACGGGCCGGGCCGCACCTGCCGGATGAAACCCCCAGGGCTTAGCACCCGCAAGGGCAGGTCTCCCCGGCTCATCAGGGGGCCAAAGTGCCTTAGGTCGCCGGTGAGCAGGATCTGGGCCTGCGCGCGCAGGGCAGCTCGCAGCACCGGGCGGTCTTTCTCGGGTAGCGACTCGAACAGGGTTTTCAGGGGTTCATCGGAGGGAGGGTCGGTTTCCTCTGGCTCTGCCACCAGCTGTACCCGCTGCATCAGCAAGGGGAGCCGGGGTGCGGCCTGGGGGCGTTTGCGCTCGAGGTTGAACTCCGCTTCCATCCGGCACAGCGGGCTGGTGAACAGCTCGAGCCGCCCCCGCTCGGCCAAAAGCCAGATCAGCCGGAATACCTCGCCCCCCAACGCTGCCGAGAAGAGCACGTTGGCGTCTAGAAAAACCCGCACTATAGCCCCCAGGCCCGGCGGAAAGCAGCCAGCTCCTCCTCGCTCGCCTCAGCGGCCTGGGTGAACTCCCGGATACGCTCCTCGGTGTAGGCCTCCACAGGGAGCACCCGGGCCGGCTCCAGCACTACCCTTCCTTCCTCCACCCTGAGCAGCAGGGCATCCCCCGCTTTGAGGCCCAGGGCCTTCCGTATGGCGGCGGGCAGGGTCACCTGGCCCCTGGGTGAGAGTTGGGTGATGGTTTTCACGCAATTCAGAATAGCAGAAAATCAGATAAATACCTGTGAGCCCTCACCCCAGGCTCCGCCGGTAGGTGAGCGCCTCGGCCAGGTGGGCTTCCTGGATGGGTTCTGAGTTCGATAGGTCGGCGATGGTGCGGGCCACCCGCAGGATGCGGTCGTAGCTCCTTGCGGTGAGGGCTAAGCGTTTGGTGGCCGCTTGCAAGAGGGCCTCGGAAGAGGGGGAAAGCACCGTGTGTTGGCGCAGCGCTCTGCCGAAGAGTTCGCGGTTGAGCTTCCCCTGGCGGGCCTTCATCCTTTCCCTTGCCGCCAGCACCCGTTCTCGCACCGCTGCGGTGGACTCACCCTCAGGGGCTCGAGCCAGCTCCTCAGGGGTGAGGCGGGGCACTTCCACCACCAGGTCGAAGCGGTCGAGGAGGGGGCCCGAGATGCGGCCGGCGTAGCGCATTCGCTGGGCGGGGGTGCAGGCGCAGTTGCGCTCGGGGTCGCCGAACCACCCGCACGGGCACGGGTTCATCGCGGCCAGGAGCAGAAACCGGGCCGGGAAGGTGAAGCTGGCCCTGGCCCGCGAGACGGTCACGGTCCCGTCCTCGAGCGGCTGCCTGAGCACCTCCAGCGCGTCGCGCGAGAACTCGGGGAACTCGTCCATGAACAGCACGCCCCGGTGGGCCAGCGAGATCTCGCCCGGCTTGGGCACCGAGCCCCCGCCGATGAGCCCGACGTCGGAGATGGTGGCGTGGGGCGCGCGGTAGGGGGGCGTGCGGATGAGCCCCCCGCCCGCGAACTTGCCCGCCGCCGAGTGGATGCGGGTGACCTCGAGCGCCTCCTCCCGCCCCAGCAGGGGCAGCAGGCCGGGCATCCGCTTGGCGAGCATGGTCTTGCCCGAGCCCGGCGTGCCCACCATCAGCAGGTGGTGACCCCCGGCGGCGGCGATCTCGAGCGCCCGCTTGGCCTTGGCCTGCCCCTTCACGTCGAGCAGGTCGGGGACGGCCTCGAGCGCCTCCACGGCGTCGGGGGGCGGGGCCGGTTCCAGGGCGCGCTCCCCGGTGAGGAATTCGACCACCTGCCGCAGGCTCTGGGGGCCGTAGACCTCGACCCCCTCGATCAGGGCCGCCTCCCGGGCCGACGCGGCGGGCATGAGCAGCCTGAAGCCCTCGGCCAGCGCGCCCAGGGCCAGGTTGACCGCGCCGGGCACCGGGCGCAGCTCCCCGTCGAGCCCCACCTCCCCGGCCGCCGCGACGCCCTCGAGGCCGGCCTGCGGCACCACCCCCTGCGCGCACAGCAGACCCAAGGCGATGGGCAGGTCGTAGTGGCTGCCCTCCTTGCGCTGCTCGGCGGGGGCCAGGTTGACCACCACCCGTCCCTGCGGGTAGGGGAGTCCCGCGTTCTTCAGCGCCGCCCGCACCCGCTCGCGCGACTCTTCCACGGCCTTGTCGGGCAGGCCGACGACGGTGTAGCTGGGCATCCCCGCGGAGACGTCCACCTCGACGGTGACGGGAACGGCCTCGAGGCCGTAAAGGCTGTAGGTTCGCACTTGGGCAAGCATCCGACTCCAGAGTTTATCCGAAAGATGCCGTCCTGTCGTGTCGGGGGGGTGTTGACAGATGATGTCAAATAATGCAATTTTAATGGTGAATAGGAGGTTTTGATGGTAGATGACGAAGTGCTGACCCTCGAGGAAGCCGCGGCCCTGCTCAAGGTCAGCGAGACGCTGGTGTACCAGCTCGCGCGCTCGGGCAGCCTGCCGGGGCGCAAGGTGGGGCGGGAGTGGCGTTTCCTGCGCTCGGCGCTGCTGGAGTGGCTCAGGGCCCCGGCGAAGGAGGACGGCGTGAAGGAAGGCGTGGTGCAGCTCGACAAGTTCGGCGGGGAGTACAAGGTGGAGAACGGCCGGGAGCACGTGGCGCTGTGGCTGCCGCTGAGCCTGGAGGAGAAGGAGCGGCTGCTCGAAAAGGCGCTGCGCGAGGAGGTGAGCCTCAGCGCGATGGTGGCCGATTATCTGCGGGAGTGGCTCGAGAAGTAAGCGCGGTCCTTGATGGGGCGCGCGGGCTCAGTAAAATGGCGGGATGCGCCTTCGGCTGACCCTCGGGAGTGCCCTCTCCCTGCTCCTTTCGGGCATCATCGCCGCGAGCCCGGGCGGCCTGCTGCCGCAGTGGCAGGAGGTCTTCGACCCGGGCTCGAGGCTCTCGCTCTACTTCAACTTGTACCTGGGCGGGCTGCTGCTGGGCCTGACCCTGGCCCGCCTCACCCCCGTGCGGCACCCCTGGTTCCCGATGGCGATGGTGCTGGCGGGGCTGGGGCTTCTGGGCGTAGCCTCGGCGCAGAGCTTCGACGCCGTCCTCTGGGCGGCCCTCCCGCTGGGGCTGGGCGTGGGCGCGATCAACCTCAGCGGCAACAGCCTGCCCGGCGACCTCTACCCCGAGCGGCGCATGATCGTGCTGAGCCAGGTCAACGCGGCCTTCGGGGTGGGCGCCATCGCCACGCCCTTCCTGGTGAGCTTCTTCCCCTGGCGCGAGGTGCTTACGGCCTTCGCCGTGCTGGCCTTCCTGGGCGCGGCGCTGGTGTGGAAGGCCCCCGCCAGCCGGCCCCCGGCGGCGGATGGGGGGCACCCCGGGAACGGCTGGCTGTGGCTGCTGGTGCTCGCCATCGGGCTGTACGCGGGGCTCGAGCAGGGCTTCGCCACCTTCTCCGGGGCCTACCTGACCGAGCTGGGCTACCCCACGGCCCTGGCCGGGGCCCTGCTCTCGGCCTACTGGGTGGCCTTCACGGCGGGCCGGCTGCTCATGGCCTACTGGGTGGCCCGCGACCCCCTGCGCCACCTCACCTGGCTGGTCTGCGGGGCGGTGGGGGTGGCCTTGCTCTACTTCCTGCCGCCCCTGCCATTGCTCTTCCCCCTGGCGGGCTTCCTCATCGGGCCGGTGTTCACCACCTTGATGGCGTTGGGGCAGGGCCGGGCGGGCAACGCCGCGGTGGCCTACGCGCTCTACGCCGGGGCCAGCGGCAGCACCCTGGTGCCTGCGCTGTTCGCCCTGCTGCCCGTGGCGGGGATCCCCTGGGGCCTGCTGCTGGTGGGGCTGGCCCTGCTGGCCCTCACCCAGCGCCTGAGGAGGCTCGATGCGCGCACTGCTCTTTGACCTCGACGGCACCTTGGCCGACACCGACCGCCTGCACGAGCGGGCCTGGCTCGAGTCCCTCCGCCCCTACGGCATCGAGGGCGACCACGCCTTCTACCAGGAGCACATCAGCGGCGGCCTCAACCCCGAGATCGCGGCGCGGCTGCTGCCCCACCTCCCCGAGGCCGAGCGCGCCGCGCTGGTCGAGGCCAAGGAGCAGCGCTTCCGCGAGCTGGCGCAGGGCCTCGAGGGCCTGCCCGGGCTGCCCGAGCTGTGGCGGTGGGCCGGCGAGCGCGAGCTGGCGCGGGGGCTGGTGACCAACGCCCCGCGCCGCAACGTCGAATTCCTGTTGCGGGCCCTGTCCCTCGAGTTCGACCTCGTGGTGCTGGCCGAAGAACTGCCCACCGGCAAGCCCGACCCCCTGCCCTACCGCGCCGCCCTCGAGCGGCTGGGGCTGGCCCCCGCCGAGGCCCTGGCCTTCGAGGACTCCCCCTCCGGCGTGCGCTCGGCGGTGGGCGCGGGCATCCCCACGGTGGGCCTGACCACCGGCCACGACCCGAGGGGGCTCGAGGAGGCCGGGGCTTTCCTGCTGATCCGGGACTTCAGCGACGGGCGGCTGTGGGAGCGTCTGGAAGAACTCTTTGGCGGCGGGTCGAGCGATTAATTTAGACCCCCTTCATTTTCTTGCAGAGCTCGACTAGAATTCCTCTCTAAATAGCCGGCTGATGGATATACTCCATCCCACGTCGGGCCGGTGGCGGCGTGTGCGGTGCTGTGCCGCCTGAAAGGACTCACCATGCCGAACCGGAGGTGGTTGCCCCTGCTGTTCGTGATCCTGGCAACCGGAGCCCTCGCCCAAGACCCCGCCTTCGAGGCCGTCCCCTGCCCGAAAGGGGTCCGGGCTACCCGTTGCGGCTACGTGCGGGTTCCGGAGGACCGGGCCAACCCGGTCCGGACCATCCGGCTGTCCGTTTACGTGGTGGAGAACCGGTCCCCTGGAAAGGCGCCCGATCCGGTGTTTTTCCTGGCGGGCGGGCCGGGGGAGCATGCCGCGATGTCCACCGTCCTGGCGGGGTTGTTCGACGACCGCGACTTCGTGACCTTCGACCAGCGCGGGGTGGGGCGGTCGCAGCCTGCCCTGGACTGCACCGGAGAATCCGCAGGCTCGAGCCCGAGCCTCCCCGGCGAGAAGGAGGCGGAGGAGGCGTTGCGGGCCCTGGAGGCCTGCGGGCGGCGGCTGCGCGCGGCGGGCATCGACCTTTCCGCCTACAACGCCACCGAGAGCGCCGCCGACGTGGAGGACATCCGCCGGGCGCTGGGCTACGGGAAGATCAACCTGGTCGGGGGCTCCTACGGCACCCGGCTGGCGCTCGAGGTCATGCGCCGCTTCCCCGGTGCCCTGCGGGCGGTGGTGCTCGACGCGGTGATCCCGCCGCAGGTAGACCGCCCCGTCGAGACCGTCCGTGCCGTCGAGGAGGCTTTCCTGGGCGTGATGGCCGCCTGCCGTGCCGACGTGTGGTGCCAGGCGGCCTACCCCGACCTCGAGCAGGCCCACGCCGAGGTCTACGACCGGCTGAGCCGCCAGCCCCTCACCGTGCCCTATGGCCGTTCTACCGTCCAAATCGACGGCGACGGCTTCCAGTCGCTCGTCTTCCTCTCCCTCTATAGCTCCCTGACCATCGCCGAACTGCCGAGCCTGGTCTATGCCCTGCGCGAGGGCCAGACTGTGGCGCTGGCCCGTTCGACCGTCTGGCGGTTGCTTCAGAACATCTCTGGGGTCATCACCGTCGGGGCCTTCTTCGCCCACGAGTGCCGGGGCGAGATGGCCTACAGCAGCCTCGAGGGGCTGCGGGCGGCTTATGCCGAGTTCCCCCGCTGGCGGGGCTCACTGGGCAGGGGGCCCGGCGTATCGAGCGAGCGCGGCTTCGCCGTGTGCCGGGCCTGGGGCCTGACCCAGCCGAGCGGCGAGGAGAACAGCCCGGTGAAAAGCGACGTGCCTACCCTGCTGCTGGCGGGCCAGTTCGACCCGGTAACCCCCCCGCGCTGGCTCGAGCTGGCTGCCGAGGGACTGTCCAACGCCTACGCCCTCGAGTTGCCGGGCCAGGCGCACGGGGCAGGACTGGGCAGCGAGTGCGGGCACTCCGTCATAAGGGCTTTCCTGACCGACCCGTCTGCCCGGCCCGATGCCGCGTGTGCGGAGCGACTCAGGCTGTGGTTCAAGGTGCCTTAGGGCTGCCCGACGCCCGATACCCCTCCCCATCAGCCTTTACCCGACACCCGTTGCGCCCGCCCCACCACCCCGTATTACCCTAAGGTCCATGCGCAACCTCCTGATTCGCCTGATCGTCAACACGGTGGCCTTGTGGGTCGTCAGCTCGGTGTACGGCGGGGTGAGGTTCGCCCCGGGCAGCGGCCTGGGCGATTACCTGCTGGCGGGGCTGGTGCTGGGCCTGGTCAACACCTTCATCCGGCCCATCCTGCTGCTGCTGACGCTGCCCATCAACCTCCTGACGCTGGGGCTGTTCACGCTGGTGATCAACGCCGTGGTGCTGATGATCGTCGCGGCCTTCACCTCGCTCGACGTCGGGGGGTTCATCTCGGCCCTGGTGGGGGCGGTGCTCCTGACGGTCGTGAGCTACTTCCTCAACCTGGTCTTCGGGGACAAGCGGTAGGCTGCCATGACGCCGGGGGCCAACCGCCCGGCCCCCGGACTCTTCAGGCCGCTACCGGCCCCTCGATGCGGTTTTTCAGGGGTTTTATACCCGATTCGGTCCGTTCGTCACCGAACGGTGACGCCGCCCCGCCTTGGCGGGGCGGCCGGCCGAAGTTATCCGCGTAGCGGAGGGCGATACCGCCCCTTGGAAGGGAGACGCTTTCTTCGCCGACCGTCAGGGAGGGGTGGGCTCTAGGGTCCAAAAAGACAGCCTCCAGGGTTCTGGGTTGGATGATTATCTTTTTGAATCCGGTATTATACCGGCTTCACAAAGATACGCTTCAAATCCGTCATGAGGTACATCTTTGTGAAGCCCAGGGCACTCCCTTCGGCCGGGGTGGATAGCCTCCCATCGGGAGGCTATCCACCCAAACCGGGTATTAACGGGAGCCCGTGATGTAGGACTCGAGCTCGGCGATCATCAGCTCCTGCTCGCTCATGATGGCCTTGACCACGTCGCCGATGGAGATCAGGCCCACCAGGTTTCCCCCCTCGAGCACCGGCAGGTGGCGGATGCGCTTGCCGGTCATGAGCGCCATGCACTCGCCCACGGTGGTTTCGGGGCTGACCGTGATGACCTCGTCGGTCATGATCTCCCGCACCTTCGTCTCGCGCGAGACCCGGCCCACCAGCACCACCTTGCGGGCGTAGTCGCGCTCGGAGAAGATGCCCACCACCCGCTCGTCCTCCACCACCACCAGCGCCCCGATGTCGTACATCGCCATGCGCTCGAGCGCCTCGAACACGGTGGCGTCGGGGCTGATGGTGTGGACCCGGTTACCTTTGGCCAGGATGAGTTGCCGCACGCTCGAGGTCATACCCAAAACCTCCTCTGCCTGAGCGGGGCGGGCGACGGGAGGCCGTGGCCTCCGGGACGACGCGCGGTCTCAGGCTTTTGGTGCTTCCCAGTTTAGCAAAGCCGGGGGCGGTGGGGCTCAGGGCGGGGCGGTGACGACGTAGAGGCGGTCGGGGTGGGTGTAGCCCTCGAGCAGCAGGTCGCGCTCGTAGCGCATCCCCGCCTTCTCGGCCACGCGAACAGAGGCCGGGTTGTGCGGGTCGATCTGGGCGACCACGCGCCGCAGCCGTAGGGTGTGGATCGCGTAGGCCAGGAGCGCCGCGACCGCCTCGCTGGCGTAGCCCCGTCCCCACCTCGAGCGCGCCAGGCGGTAGCCCAGGGCCACCTCGGGCCTTCCCCCCAGGTCGGGGTGATGGGTGAGCCCGCAGTACCCGACCACCTCGCCGCTCTCCCGCTCGACCACCGCGTACGGGCCGAAGCCCCGCTGGCGGTAGCTCTCGAGGCACCCCGCCAGCCAGCCCTCGACCCAGGGCAGGTCGCGCACCCCGTGGTCGCTGAAGCGCATCGCCTCGGGGTCGCCGAAGACCGCGAGCAGGGCGGGCGCGTCGCGGGGCTCCAGGCGCCGCAGGAGCAGGCGGCGGGTCTCGAGGACGATCATCAGGCGTTGGGGCTGCGCGCCGCGGTGCCGCGGGGCCTCGCCTCCCGCACCGCCAGCGAGAGGGTGAGCGCGGGCACCAGCAGCAGGCCCAGCACCGCGAGGCTCGGGACGACCCCCACCCGCTCGATGATGGGGCCTACGACCCCGTACAGCAGCCCGGCGAAGCCCCAGGTGAAGCCCATCAGCAGCCCGGAGACGGTGGCCATCTGGGTGGGCTCGTGCTCCTGCGCCATCACCACCGCCACCGGGATCCCCGCGTTCATCAGGGCGCCGGTCACGGCCAGCAGCGGCACGTAGAGCAGGCTCTCGGGCGGGAGGGTGAGCAGCCCCACGTACAGCGGGATGGCGAAGGCCATGGTCCCCACCAGCACGTTGCGCCGCCCGAAGCGGTCGGAGAGGGTGCCGCCTAAGAAGGCCCCGGCGGTGGCCGAGAAGCTGTACACCGACAGCGCCAGCGCGGTCTGGGCGTCGGAGAGCCCGCGCTGGGCGAACCAGAAGGGGATGGTGGTGGAGAAGCTCATGAAGGTGATGCTGCGCAGCGTCGAGACCGCCCACAGCCGGGCCACCTGGCCGCGGAAGACCCGCGCCAGGTCGGCGAAGCTCGAGGGCTTGCCCTTCACGGCGGCGGGCGGGGCCTGCCGCAGCAGCAGCAAGGCCGGGACCAGCACGACGGGGATCAGCCAGGCCAGCGCCTGAAGCCCGCCCGCGTTGACCACCCCCAGCGAGACGATGGGCCCGAGCGAGAGGCCCAGGTAGCCGCCCGAGCCGAAGGTGCTCAGCCAGAAGCCCCGCCGCTCGGGGCTGGCGTACTGCCCCACCAGCGCCGCGCCGGCCGAGTGGAACAGCGCCGAGCCCAGCCCCGAGACGCCCAAAGCCACCGCCAGGGCCAAAGGGGTGGGGAAGAAGCCCATCAGGCCCCCGCCCAGCGCCACCAGCACCGGGCCCAGCGCGGCCAGCAGGCGGCGGTCGAAGCGGTCGGCGATGAGGCCCGCCACGGGCTGCAACAGGCTGCTGGTGAGGGAGTACACCGCCACCAGCACCGACACCGCCCCGTAGCTCACCCCGAAGGCGGCCTGCAGCTTGGGCAGCAGCGGGGTGAGGAAGGCCCCGAAGAGGTCGTTGGTGGCGTGCAGCCAGGAGAGCAGCAAGGGCAACATGCCGCCGAGCATACCCCCCGGTAGGGGAGGCGGATTGTCAACGAAGGACTATTCTAGGCTAGCGGCCCCGGGTGAAATTGGCACGGAGGAATTGCGCGTTCAAGCAGGCAATTCCTCGAGCTCGGGGGGCGGCGTCAGGCCCTGAGGGTTTGTGCTACAATCCCGGAGGTTGCGGTACTGCATGCGGCCTCGCTCGACCACGCTAATCCGGACCTAAGCAAGGGCGATTAAAAAGAAGTGGCGCGCCCGACAGGACTCGAACCTGTGACCTTTGGCTCCGGAGGCCAACGCTCTATCCAGCTGAGCTACGGGCGCACGCAGAAATGTAGGGTAGCACCGCTCAAGGAGGCAGTCAAGTGTTCGGAATCAGTAAAAGGGTCGTCGCCGTCATCTTCGGATTGCTCGTGGTGGCTTTCGCCATCGGGGCCATCCTGCTGTTCACCCCGCAGGGCCAGCAACAGGCCAAGGGCAAGGTCGAGCTCACCGTCAACGGCAAGCCGATCTACGAGACCGAGCTGGTGCGCTTCCGCTCCAGCGACCAGGTGCTCTCGGCGACCGCCGACCAGGAGGGCGTGCTCAAGGTCCTGGCCGAGCAGAACTTCTACAACAACCTCGTGCTCTACCAGGCCGTGACCCAGGACGCCTCGCGCATCCGCGTCTCCAGCAACGAGCTGCGCAAGGAGCTCGAGCGCATCAAGCAGCAACTGGGCATCACCAGCGACAAGCAGTGGCAGGAGACCCTGCAGCGCATCGGCTACACCGAGACCCAGGTGCGCAACGAGCTGCGCGACCAGATCCGCATCAACAAGCGCATCGAGCAGGTCCAGGGCGACATCGAGCCCACCGAGGAGCAGCTCAAGCTCTTCTACGAGCTCAACAAGAGCACCTACCGCAACGACGAGCGGGTCATCGCCCGCCAGATCGTCGTTGACGACAAGGCCACCGCCCAGAAGCTCTACGAGGAGGCCAAGGCCGGCGCCGACTTCGCCGAGCTTGCCAAGAAGAACTCGAAGGTGGGCGCCGACCAGGCGGGCGCGCTGGGCGCGGAGACCGGCAAGAGCGAGCCCAAGCCCGTGACCAAGGTGATCTTCCCGACCGCCGTGGGCGAGGCGGTGTTCAAGCTCAAGCAGGGCGGCATCACCCAGCCCGTCGAGTCGGCGGGCCGCTACTACATCGTCAAGGTCGAGCAGTACCTCCCGGCGGGCGAGTCCTCCTTCGAGGAGGTCAAGGACCGCGTGACCGAGGACGTGAAGAACCTGCTCAAGGAAGGGGCGCTCGAGCGCTACATCGAGGAGGTTCGGGCCAAGGCCAAGGTCGAGCCGGCCAAGGACTCCAGCGTCAAGCTCAGCGACCCCGTGGTGGCTAAGGTGGGCGACAGCGAGATCAAGCTCTCGCAGGTGCTGCAGCCGGCCTTCGCCAACCCGCAGTTCCCCAACTTCGTCGCGCAGGGCCTGGGCGACCTGGCCGTGCAGTTCTTCCTGCCGCAGACCCTCGACCAGCTCATCACCCGCGAGGTGGTGCTGGCCGAGGCCAAGAAGATGGGCCAGCCCTTCTTCGGCACCAAGGACTCCATCGTGCAGCAGGCCGAGAGCTACCAATCGCGCGGCGTCACCGCCACCGACGAGGAAGCCCGCAAGTACTACAACGAGAACAAGATCCTCTTCACCGAGCCCGCCACCGCCACCGTCACCGTCGTCAACTTCACCAAGGACCAGCAGGCCAAGGCCAAGGCCTTCCGCGCGGCGGCGCTCAAGGGCGGCAAGCTCGAAGACCTCGCCAAGGCCCAAGGCGGCAACGTGCAGGACTACGGCGTGGTGACCTCCGGCACCCTGCCCCCCGTCTCCAACAAGCTGGTCTTCGAGACCAAGGCCACCTTCCCCAAGAGCAACCTGGGCGAGGTGAGCGAGGTGGTCAAGCTCGAGGACGGCAGCTTCCAGGTTCTGCTGATCAAGGCCCGCACCCCCGAACGGGTCAAGCCCTTCGCCGAGGTGGCCCAGGAGGCCCGCGACAACGTGATCCGCACCAAGAAGGTCGAGGCGGGCAGCAAGTGGGTGGAGAGCCTGAAGAAGAACGCCAAGGTGGAGAACAAGCTGCAGGAGGTGCTCAAGCAGCTCACCCCGCCCCCCGCCAAGAAGGAGGAAAAGCCCGCCGACCCCAAGCAGCCCGGCGGCCAGACCACCCCTAAACCCGAAGAGAAGCCCGCCACGCCCGCCAAGCCCTGAGCGCTTCGTCCGGCGACCCTTCGGGCGGCCTTCGGGCCGCCCTTCTTCCGTCGCCCCCGGGGCGCTTCGTGCTTTCGGGCCTCTGGGCCCATGCTAGACTGATCTCATGGTGGACGCGGGGCTGGACCGGGCCTTCGAGAAGGTCCGGGCGATCCTCGAGGGCGACCTCGAGCACCCCGGCCTGACCCTCTACGACCTGCAAGAGCTCGTCGGCTTCCCCGGCCGCAGCGACGGCCCCCTCTCCTACAGCCTGCCCAAGGACAACGGGCTCGAGGGGGTCAACGCCGTGCGCTTCTTCTACTACCCCAAAGACCCCGAGGTCACCCTCATCGTCGAGGTGGAGGACAAGAGCCGCCGCCGCCACCTGCGCCACTTCAAGTGGAACGGCATCAGTTGGGTGGCCCCCCGCGGCTTCAAGGCCGACCTCACCGCCACCCGCGAGGTGGTGGGCGGGGTGGAGGAGATCGGCGGCGACTTCTTTTTGGGCTTCAGCCGCAACGAGGCCCGCGACCTCGCCGAGGCCATCCGCCGGGGCGAGGCGGTGGGGGCGAAGTACCTGCTGTGCCCCCGCGACAACACCCGCCTCTTCTACGCCCCCGGCGTCTCGGCCTCCGGGCTGCCCTGCCCCAAGTGCGGCAACACCACCCTGCTGTACAAAACCCTCACCTTCAGCGCCCCCGAAGACCGCATCGAGGCCCTCATCCGCGAGCAGCGGGCCCTGCGGGCGCAGCTCGAGGACCTCATGCTCTTCCTCAAGAGCCGCCTGGGCGGCCCTGAGCCCAAGGACAAATAAGCCCTACAAGAACCGCCGCCTCAGCTCGGGCGTGGGCACCATGCACTGCTCCCGCCGGCCGAAGATGCGGTAGCGGTGCCGGGCGACGAGCCGGTACACCCCGTCCCGCAGCGGCTTAGGGACGACCCGGAGGGCATAGGCCAAGCGCCAGACCCCGCCCAGCCGGCGGAGGATGTGCAAGGCCGCGTCGGACTCGAGGTACGCCCGCCCCCCCTCCAGCACCACCACGCTGTCGGCCAGGCCGCCCCGCTCGAGCAGCCCGTGCTTTCGCAACAGCGCCTGCCCCGCCTCCGACTGCTGCGCGGCGAAGCGGAACCGCCCGTGCGGGTCGCGCTCGAGGATGAACCGCACCGTGCCGTTGCAGAGGTTGCACACCCCGTCGAAGAGCACGACGGTCTCCATGGCTCGAGCTTAGCGCGGTTTAGGGCGAGGAAAAGTGGCTCGAGGGGGTTAGGGAGTAGGGGGTAGGGAGTCCGAGGCGTGTGGCTCGCGGCTCGTGGTTCAACCCCCCCCGGCCCTACCCGCGGGCGGGGAGGGTTTATCCCCCCAGCCC
>NZ_QXDL01000089.1:0-15923 GCF_003574345.1 Calidithermus terrae | reverse complement strand
GGGCCGTCTCGGGGCGGCGGGGGAGCGGGGTGAGCGGCACCTACGTGGCCGCGTTCTACCTGGGCGGGACGGCGGCGGGCCTGGCGTACCCCCCCTTCCTGCACCTGGGCGTGGCTTGGGGCCTGGGGCTAGCCGGGTTGGTGACCGCCTCGGCGGCAGCCCTGGCCGGGCGGGCCGTGCGGGACTAGGCCAGGCCTACGGGCTGAGGCTGCGGGCCAGGAACAGGCTCACCACGGCCCCGACCCCGTAGACCGCCATCAGCGGCAGGTTGGCGGCCGAACGGCCCTGCCGGATGCTGCCGACGACGCCCACCCACAGCGCCACCAGCGAGACCATGATGCAGCCCAGCGCCAGAGCGGCCACGAAGGCCGAGCCGGGGCCGAGGGCGCTCACCAGCGGGGGCAGCCAGATCAGCAGGTTGGCGAGCACGAGGTACGCCCGGGGAGTGTCCATGACTTCATCGTATGCTTAAGCCCGCGTGGAACCGTTGCGGCTAACCCCCGTTGACGAAGCAGGGCGACGACTGATCGAGTCTTGGTTCGAAGACCCCGAGCTCGCGCGCCGGCTCTCGCCCCCGGACGCGGCGTGGTGGCTGCTGCAGCACGGCACCCCGGGCGTCGAGCTGTGGCTGGCGTGGGAGGGGGGCGAGGCCGTGGGCTACGTGCAGGGCGAGCCCGACGAGCACGACCCCGCCGCCTTCCACTTCGCCTTCGCGGTGCGCCCCGACCTGCGCGGGCAAGGCTACGGCAAGCGCATCGTGCGGGCCATGCTCGAGCACCCCAGCCTCGCCCCCTACCGGCGCTTCGTGGCCTCGGTGGAGCCCGACAACCTCCCCAGCCTGCGCTCGCTGCAGGCCCTGGGCTTCGCCCCCCACAGCCCCGAGCCCGACGAGAACGGCTTCCTGGCCCTGGGCTACGCCCGCCCCGGCCCGTAGGAGCCAGGTGACAAAGCCGCGCCCCCGGCGCGGTACGATGGGGGGCATGACCCGCACGGCTCGAGCCACCTGCCCCCTGGACTGCCCCGACGCCTGCTCGCTGGTCCTCACCATCGACGACGGCGCCAACCGGCTGCTGAAGGTCGAGGGCGACCCCGCCCACCCCTTCACCCGCGGCTTCGCCTGCGTCAAGACCTACCGCTACCCCGAGCGCCACCACCACCCCGAGCGCCCCCTCTACCCCATGCGCCGAGCCGGGCCCAAGGGCTCGGGAAGCTTCGAGCGGGTGAGCTGGGAGGAGGCCCTCGACGCCATCGCCGAGCGGCTGCGCGAGGTCATCGACCGGCACGGCCCCCAGGCGGTGCTGCCCTACCACTACGCCGGCACCATGGGGCTGCACCAGTACGAGCACCCCCTGGCCTTCTTCCGCGCCATCGGGGCCAGCGCCCTCGACACCACCATCTGCGCCACGGCGGGGAGCGCGGCCTGGGAGGCCACCTACGGCGCGCCGCGCTACGGCATCGACCCCGAGGACGTGCCCAAGGCCCGCTTCATCTTCCTGTGGGGCATCAACAGCCTGCACACCAACACCCACCTCACGCCCCTGCTCAAGGAGGCCCGCCACAACGGGGCGAGGATCGTCCACGTAGACCCCTACGCCAACCTCACCTCCCGCTTCGCCGACGAGCACGTCAAGCTGCGCCCCGGCAGCGACGCGGCGCTGGCTTATGCCCTGGCCCACGTGATCCTGCGCGAGGGGCTGCACGACGCGGCCTACTTGGGGCGCGCCGCCCAGGGCTTCGCGGAGTACCGCGCCGCGGCCGAGGCCTGGACCCCCGAGCGGGCCGAGGCCGTCACCGGCGTCCCGGCGGCCACCATCGAGCGGCTGGCGCTGGAGTTCGCCCGCGCTAAGGCCAGCTTCATCCGCACCAGCTACGGCATGACCCGCCACCCGGGCGGGGCCAGCGCTCAGCGGGCGGTGCTGCTGCTGCCCGCCCTCATCGGGGCCTGGCAGTACCCCGGCGGCGGCGCCCTGCTCTCGGCCTCGGGGGCCTTCCGGCTCGAGCGCACCTACCTGGGCGGGGCCCACCTGCTGCGCGGGGGGCACGAGCCTAAGGGCTACTTCCGCCCCAACCCCGCCGCCCGCCACGTCAACATGAGCCAGCTCGGCAGCGCGCTCACCCGGCTCGACCCGCCCGTGCGGGCGCTGTTCGTCTTCAACTCCAACCCGCTGGTGGTGGCCCCCAGCACCGCCCTGGTGCAGCAGGGCCTGGCGCGGGAGGACCTCTTCACGGTGGTGCTCGAGCAGGCCCTCACCGAGACCGCCCGCTACGCCGACTACCTGCTGCCCGCCACCACCTTCCTCGAGCACCCCGACCTCTACACCGCCTACGGCCACTTCTACCTCTCCTGGAACGAGCCGGCGATGCCCCCGCAGGGCGAGGCCCGCCCCAACACCTGGGTCTTCGCCGAGCTCGCCCGGCGGCTGGGCCTGGAGGAGCCCACCCTCTACTGGAGCGCCGAGGACTTAGCCCGAAGCCTGCTCTCCAGCGGCCACCCCTGGCTCGAGGGGATCAGCCTCGAGCGCCTCAAGGCCGAGGGCTTCGTGCGCCTGAACACCCCCCGCGAGTTTTTGCCCTTCAAAGACGGGGCCAACACCCAAAGCGGCAAGGTCCGCTTCGACCCGCCCCCGCCCGTCACCCTCACCGAGCCCGACGAGGAGTTCCCCCTCATCCTCATGACCCCGCCCGCCAAGCACTTCCTCAACTCCACCTACGGCCACGTCGAGCGGCTGGTGCAGGGCGAGGGCGGCGAGCCGGTGCTGCTGGTGCACCCCCAAGACGCCGCCGCCCACGGCGTGCAGGACGGGAGACGGGTGCGCATCCGCTCGCGCCACGGCGCGGTGGTGCGCAAGGCCCGCGTGAGCGAGGCCCCCATGCCGGGGACGGTGGTGCTCGAGGGCACCTGGTGGGAGCGCTACGCCCCCGACGGCAAGGGCGTGAACTGGCTCACCGGCGAGCACCTCACCGACCTGGGCGCGGGGAGCACCTTCCACTCCAACCCGGTGCGGCTGGAAAGCCTCGACTGAAGCCGAGTCTTTGCCGGGATGCGCTATCCTGAAGCCATGGTCACGCTCAAGAAATGGACAGTGGATGAGCTACTGGCTATGGATAAAGCTGGCCTACTCAACCCCGAAAAACGCATCGAACTCATCGACGGCGAGGTCTACGAGATGCCAATTGGGGAGAACCATGCCGACGTGGTGGACAGACTGACCGAGGTTCTGGTCAAGCAGTTTTCAGGCAAGGCGAGGGTACGCGTTCAAAACCCGATTTTCCTCGACCAGGCCGATCTTGTGCAGCCCGATTTCGCCTTACTGGATGCGGCACAAGACTATCGCAATCACCACCCTCGTCCGGAGAGTGTTTATTTGGTGATCGAGGGGTCCGATACAACCCTGGCTCATGACCGGGGTAAGAAGCTGGGCCGCTACGCGCGGGTGGGCGTTCGGGAGGTCTGGATCGTGAACCTGAATGCAGGCTACACCGAGGTCTACCGCGACCCTCACGGCGACGAATACCTGACCAAGTTCGTGGTGCAGAAGGGCTCGAGCGTGGCTCCTCTGGCCTTTCCCGGCGACGCGGTGACCCTGCTCTAGACCAGACCGAATCCTCCGCTTGACCTGGGGCGCGCCCCAGGTCTCATGGTTGGGCCATGCCCGAACACCTCTCCATCCGGGAGGCGGCCGGGCGCACCCCGGCAGGTCGCGGGCTGCGGCGAGACAAAATAAGCCCCCGGCGCGAAAGCCGGGGGAATATCCGCTTGCGATGCCGGTCTATCTCAGCCCCAGGGCTTGCCCGGGGTGCTGGGACAGGTAATGCAGGAGTTCGTCGGGGCTCTTGAAGTAGCGGCGCTCCTTGCTGTGGACTTCCGTGAGGGAAGCCCGCCAGGCTCCACCTTCCCCGTCCTGGGTCTGCTCCCACCAGATGCGGACGATGTAAGTCTGAGCGGGCTGAGGGTCCATGGCCGTCCTAGCGCATCAGGGAGCGGACGCGCTCGAGCGCCCTGCCCCGCTCGCCGCTGACGAGACCGAGGCTGAAGTCGATGTCGCTGGCGCTGGGCCGCACGAGGACCACCTCGCCGTCTTCGGTGTAGAAGCCCAGGTAGTCGCCGTCGTCGAGCTTGCCGTTCTTGTTGGTGTCCTTCCAGCCGTAGACGACGTATTTGCCGTCCTTGAGCTCGCTGAACCTGTAGGCCGCGCTCGAGGCGTCCTTGCTGAGGGTGAGCACCTGGCTCTTGCCCTCGTCGCAGGCGTCCTCGCTGGCGAGGTAGTAGCAGGCGACGAGCTGGGTGCCCTTGAGGCTGGGCGGGGCGGCCACGACGAGGTTGACGGTGGCGTTGCGGCTCAGGCCGCCGCTCGAGCCCTGCACGGTGAGGGTGTAGCTGCCGGGGGCCAGGCTGGAGGAGGCGCTGAGGTTGAGGGTGGTGCTGTTGCCGGCGGTGCTGCCGGGGTTGAAGCTGCCGGTCAGGCCGGTGGGGGCGCCGCTGAGGCTGAAGGTGACCGAGTTGGCGAAGCCGCCGCTGCGGTTGAGGTTGACGGTGAGCGAGGCGCTGCCGCCGGGGGCGAGCTGCACGTCGGGGGCGGTCACGCTGAGGCTGAAGTCGGGGGTGGGGTTGCCGCCGCCCAGGGCCTGCAGGGCCGCCACCGCGTCCACCAGCCCCGCGCCGCAGTCGGCGCCGGTGGCGCGCTGGCAGGCGGTGGCGTCGAGGGGGCGGGCGGTCTGCTTGAGGACGGACAGGGCCTCCTGGTAGGTGAGGCTGGGCTTCTTGCTCTTCATCAGCGCGACCAGGCCGGCCACGTGGGGCGAGGCCATGGAGGTGCCCTGGTAGAAGACCCAGTTGTAGTTGCCGCTCTGGTCGTTGCGGGCCGCGCTCAGCACGCCATCGACGTAGCCGTCGCCGTTGCGGTCGTTCTTGGTGTCGCCGCCGGGGGCCATCACGTCGATGCGCGAGCCGTAGTTGGAGTAGGGGGCGCGGTAGTTGCGCGTCTCGGTGGCCCCGACGGTGATGATGCCGGTGCAGCTCGCGGGGACGAAGTCGTTGGCGTCGGAGTTCTGGTTGCCCGCGGCCACCACGATGATGCTGCCCTTGGCGCTCGCCTTGTTGAAGGCGTCCTGCCAGGCGGGGACGTCGGCGCACTTGCCACTGCCGCCGAGGCTCATGTTGATGACGTGGGCGGGGTTGGGGTTGGCCGGCACGCCCGACACGCTGATGCCCGCCGACCACAGCACGGAGTCGAGGATGTCGGCGTCGGTGCCGCCCTGGACGCCCAGCACCCGCACGGGCACGATCTTGGCCCCCCAGCTCACGCCGGCACCCCCCACGCCCTCGTTGGTGGCCGCGGCCACGGTGCCCGCGACGTGCGCGCCGTGGTAGCTGCCCTGGCCGCCGGGCTCGTCGCCGGGGTCTTCGGGGTTGTTGTCGCGGCCGTTGCCGTCGTTGGCGTTGGCGGGGTCGGAGATGAAGTCGTAGCCCGGCAGCAGCTTGCCCTGGAAGTCGGGGTGGCCCGAGAGGATGCCCGTGTCGATCACCGCCACCGTCACCGGGTTGCTGGCGCCGGTCTCGAGGTCCCAGGCTTGGGGCAGGTTCATGGCCGGGTAGTGCCACTGGTAGGAGTAGAACTCGTCGTTGGGGGTCTTGAAGGCGTGGCGGACGTAGTTGAGCTGGGCGTAGACCACGTCGCTGCGGCCCTTGAGGCGCTGGAGCAGCTCGAGGGTGGCCTGCTTGTCCTGCACCGCCGCCCGCACGAGCTGGGTGTTCTCCAGCGCCAGGTCGCGCACCAGGCCGAGCTGGAAGCCGTCCGCCGCCAGCGTGGCCCCCGGGCGCAGCGCCGCGCCGGGCCGGAACTTCACGATCAGTTCGCCGGGCACGAAGTCGCTCTGGGCGGCTAGTTGGGTCATGGCCCCGACCCCGAACTCGGGCCGGAGGGCCCTGGTGTCCAGGCCGACCTGCCCGCTGATCTCGAGGTTTTCCGGCGGGTTGGGGTCCCCCCCGCCGTTGGGGTTACACGCCGCCAGCAGCCCCAGCACGGCCACCGCTCCAATCCATTTGTACATCTGCATGCTGATCTCCTTGAAGAGGGGCCGCGGCGACCGCAGCCCCCGAGGGTCTTACCTGAGGAACTTGGGCAGCACCTTGAGCTGCTGCTTGGCCTGGCCCAGCTCGTAAAGCTGGAAGTTCACGCCGCTCTTGGGGGCCTTGACCACGGTGGGGTCTTCCTCGACGCTCTCGTACCAGCCCAGGTAGTCGGCCTCGCCGTCCTTGTTGGTGTCGAGCAGGCCCAGCACCACGTAGCCCTTGCCATCGCCGAGCTTGCCGACGGTGTAGCTGCCGTCGCTGCCCGCTTTGGCCTCGCTGTAGGTGTCGCAGTCGTCGTCAACCAGGCACGCGACGACCGTGGCGCCGCCGGCCGAGCCGCCCCCTGCGCGGCTGACCTTGCCCGAAATCCCGCCGCCGCCCACGCCGCCCGTGCAACCGGCCAGCACCGCCATCGCCGCAACCGCAATACCCGCGAACGCCAGTTTCGTATTCATCTGCAATCTCCTCGTTTGCGCTGCCGATGTGCGCTCGGTCAGGCAACGAGGATGAGGGTAGACGAGGGGGCGTTAGCCGAACGTTAGACGGCCGGCTAACGCCAGCCGGCGGGCGGCTTCGGCGGAGACCCCCTCGGGGCCGTGGGCGCGGGCGAGCCGGAGCCGGGCGACGGGGACGTGAGGCTCCGGGTCAACGCCGCGCACGCCCCCCCGCATGACATTCATCCTCATGAACACGCTTTATCCTGGTCAGTACTATGGCCCGACGCATCGCCGGACTCGTGCTGTTCATCGGCCTGCCCGTCCTGCTGGCCGTGCTCGCCTACACCCGGCTCAACCGGTACCAGCCCTACGGCACGCCCCTGCTCAACCCCCGCCCCGCCGCCGAATTCACCCTCGCCAGCGCCGACAACCCCGGCTACAAGCTCTCCGACCTCAGGGGCAAGGCGGTGTTCATCTTCTTCGGCTTCGTCAACTGCCCCGACGTCTGCCCCACCACCATGCAAGACCTCAAGCGGGTCTACGCCAAGCTCACCCCCGAGGAGCAGGCCCGGGTGCAGGTGCTGCTCATCAGCGTGGACCCCGAGCGCGACACCCCCGAGTCGCTGGGCAAGTACGTGCGCTTCTTCGACCCCAGCTTTGTCGGCCTCAGCGGCACCCCCGAGGCCACCGCCCAGGTCGCCAAGGACTACGGCGTCTTCTACCAGAAGTCCCAGATCAAGTCGGCCCAGGACTACAACGTTGACCACACCGCCAGCGTCTTCCTCATCGACCCCAAGGGCCAGCTCCGCCTCATCTACGGCCAGTCCAAGATCCAGCAAGACCCCGACAAGGTGGTGCAGGACGTGCGCTGGCTGCTCAAGGGGAGCTGAGCCCATCAACCCAAAGCCCCCGCCCTCGAGCTAGAATGGCTCCGAGGTGATGAGCATGCGCCTGCGCCGCTCGGTCGGGCTGATCCTGCTTGGCTGCGTGGCCCTGGGCGGGGGTGGCACCCCTGCGCAGGGCCCGGGTCCTACGGAGCCGCTGCCGTTCACCCCGCCCTTGTACACGGCCCTGGGGCTGACGGGCCAACCCCTCGAGGGATCGCCGAAGTTCAAGACCGGGACCTGGAGCCCCGACCCTTCGCGCGACTACGCGATCCGGGCACTGCCGGTGCCGCAGGACAAGCACTACCACCTGCAGGTCATTCGCCCGGCCGGCGAGCTGCCCCTCCCCAACCTGCACCTGCGCCCGCAGCCGCGCCTGCGTTAGCTAGCTCCGGCGTGGGTTTGCCGGGAGAAACTTAGACCTCCAGCTCCACCCGCCGGCGGCCGAGGTGCTTGGCGCGGTAGAGGGCCCGGTCGGCGCGTTCGACCAGGGTCTCGGCGCTGTCGCCGGGCCGGAACACCGCCACGCCGAAGCTCAGGCTCACGCCGATGGTGCCCACCACCGGCTCGTCCTGCACGGCGCGGCCGAGGCGCTGGGCGAGGTGCTGGGCCTGCTCGAGGTCGGTCCCCTGGGCCAGGATCAGGAACTCCTCCCCGCCCCAGCGCACCAGCACGTCGCCCTCGCGCAGCTCCTGGTCGAGGCGGAAGGCCACCTCGCGCAGCACCTGGTCGCCCACGGGGTGGCCGTAGCGGTCGTTGACCTCCTTGAAGTGGTCGAGGTCGGCGAGCAGCACCGCCACCCGGCCCGGCTGCGCCCGGCCCAGGGCGTGCTCGAGGCGCTCCCGCCCCGCGCGGCGGTTGGCGAGGCCGGTGAGGGGGTCGGTGTGGGCCATGTGCCGCATCACGAAGTACTGCTCGCGCACGCGGGCGTAGATGTCGAGCAACACCAAGTAGGCCACGCACACCACGTAGAACTGCACGAAGGAATTGAGCGCCTTCAGGGTCGGGGCGGCGCCCAGGGCCATCCCCGCCAGCCCGATGACCAGGCCCAGCAGGTAGTAGGCCACCGAAAGGCGCAGCGCCTGCTCGCGGGGCAGGACTAAGAAGGCTAGGGGGAAGATCAGCGGGTACCACAGCGAGGTGGCCCCGAAGCCGTCGCGGTAGACCTCCCCGCTGACGACCAGGTACAGCAGCATCAGCAACTGGTAGAGCCCCAGCCCGCCCAATGCGCCCACCTCCGCCTCGCGCACGCTGAAGCGGCGGAAGTACAGCAGCGCGGTCAGCGCGAGGGCCTCGAGCGACAGCAGCGGCAAGAACCAGCGGTCCACCGGGTTGAGGCTGTGGTTGGCGTAGCTCAGCAGCCAGGCGCCGGCAGTCGCCATGGCGGCCAGAGGCAGCAACAAGAGCCCGGTACGGCGCCGGCTAGCCTCGAAGGCCGCGGGATCGACGGGCGAAGCCATAAGGTTCTGGTCTCAGGGTACTACGGACTCGGGTACACCGAGGGAACATGAGACAGGAAGCGATCAGCCGTCAGCGGTCAGCGATCAGCGATCAGCTTGTGGCTAGTGGTTATCCCTCCCCGCGTGCGGGGAAGGAATGTAGTCCTGGCGGCCGCGCACGGCGGTGAAGGGCTATCCCTCCCCGCGTGCGGGGAAGGAATATCCCCCCTAGCCCCCCTTGCTAAGGGGGGAACAAGGCGTCTTGCGTCTTGCGTTTTGCGTCTTGCGTTCGGCGTACGACGTAGGACGTACGACGCACGACCGGCGTCTCGCGTCTTGCGTTTTGCGCTCGGCGTACGACTGCCACCCCTGCTCAGTCCTCGAGGTACGTATACCCCACCAGCTCGCGCGCGTACTGCTCCATGAACGCGCCCTTCTCGGCCGGGGTGAGCTTGGACGAGCGCACCAGCTTCTCGACGGCCTCGGCCAGCTCGCCTTCCTCGTAGCCCATCTTCTCGATGACCCGCCGCGCCTTCTCGCCCGAGACGAAGCGCTCGATCTCGTAGCCCTCGGCGTCCACGGTGACGTGGGCCTCGCCGATGCGGCCGAAGAGGTTGTGGTTCATCGCCAGCACGTCCTGGTAGGCCCCGGTGAGGAAGACCCCCAGGTAGTAGGCCTCGCCGGGCCGGATCTCGTGCACCGGCAGGGTGTCGCGCACGTCGTGCAGGTCGATGAAGCGGTCGAACTTGCCGTCGGAGTCGCAGGTGATATCGACGAGGGTGGCCTCGCGGGTGGGGCGCTCGTCGAGGCGCGAGAGCGGGACGATGGGGAAAAGCTGCTTGATGGCCCAGGAGTCGGGGAGGCTTTGGAAGAGCGAGAAGTTGCACACCAGCTTGTCGGCGAGCATCTTCTGCAGGTCCTCGAGCTCGTCGGCGGGGTAGTCGAGCTCGAGGGCGAATTTGAGCGTCTTGCGGGCGATCTGGTAGAAGAGGCTCTCGGCCAGGGCGCGGTCGCGCAGGGAGATGAGGCCCAGGTCGTAGAGGTTTTGCAGGGTGTCCTTGTTGGAGAAGGCGTCGTGGTAGACCTCGCGGTAGTTCTTGGCCGAGATGCTGCGGGCGAGGTCGAACATGTCCTTGACCACCGGGTGGACGTCCTTGGGCTCCTCGACCTTCTCCTCCCCCGGAGGGCGGATGGTGTCAACGACCTCGAGCACCAGCACGCTGTGGTAGGCGGTGATGGCCCGCCCGCTCTCGGTGACGAGGGTGGGGTGGGGCTCGCCGTGGCCGTCGCAGATCTCCTTGGTGACGTAGACCAGGTCCTCGGCGTACTCGCTGAGGGAGTAGTTGGCCGAGGCGTAGAAGGCGGTCTTGGAGCCGTCGTAGTCCACGGCCAGGCCGCCGCCGAGGTTGAGGTAGCGCACCGGGGCGCCCAGCTTGCGCAGCTGCACGTAGGTCTGGGCGATCTCGCGCACGGCCTGCTTGATGCGGCGGATGTCGGTGACCTGCGAGCCGATGTGCGAGTGCAGCATGGCGATGGTGCCCAGCATCCCCGCCTCGGCCAGCATGTCGATGACCTTCATGATCTCGGGGGTGGTCAGGCCGAACTTCGCCGACTCGCCCCCCGAATCCTCCCACTGCCCGCTGCCCTTGGTCTTGAGCTTGTAGCGGATGCCGATCTGCGGCTCGACGTCGAGCTGCTTGGCGATGCGCATGACCCGGCCGAGCTCAGCGAACTTCTCGAGCGTGATGACGACGTTGCGGCCGAGCTTGCGGCCCATCAGCGCCAGGCGGATGAAGTCGTCGTCCTTGAAGCCGTTGCAGGCGATGAGCGCGTCCTTGTGCAGGTCCTGGGCCAGGATCAGCGCGAGCTCGGCCTTGGAGCCGGCCTCGAGGCCGTGGGCGTAGGGCTTGCCGGCCTTGGAGATGGTCTCGACCACCATGCGCCGCTGGTTGACCTTCACCGGGAACAGGCCCTGGTAGCTGGCCTTGTAGCTGTATTTATGGATGGCGCGGCGGAAGGCCTCGTTGAGCTCGACCACCCGCGCTTCGAGGATCTGCGGGAAGCGCAGCATCACCGGCAGGGGGCGGCCCTCGTCGCGCAGGTCGGTGACGATCTCGTACAGCGAGGCGCTGGGCCCGCCCGGGCCCTCCGGCGTCACCTCGAGGTGCCCGTCCTCGCCCACACGAAAAAACCCGGCGGCCCAATGGGGCACCAGGTAGGTTTCTTCAGCATCCTTGGCGGTGTAGCGTTTGAGTTTCTCCAACGGCGCTCCTAGCCTCCTGCGCTGGCTCGTGGGCACGGTTTGACGCCGCTCCGCGTCCTAGCACAGGAAAAAGTGTAAGGCCAAGCCCCCCCAGATACTAGGGCGCCGTGCACACGGCCCGCGCCAGCGACCGCCGTCCGGGGGAGCGCGCGACGGCCGGCTTGGCCGGCAAAGCCGGGCCCTCGAGGGGGCTCGAGGGCCCGGGGGGCCGGGCTCAGCAGAGGGTCTTGACCCGCACCAGCCGGGTCCGGGTGGCGGCGTTGCCTGCGCTGTCGGTGGCGGTGAGGGTGACGAGGTGGTCCACGGTGCCGAAGTGGGGCGAGGCGCAGGTGGTGTAGAGCCGGACGTTGGCGACCGAAGCGCCCGTGCCCAGGGTCTGGCTGCCCGTCGAGGGGCCGCCGGGCTGGACGTCGGCGCGGTTGGTGGTCCAGACGAGGGAGGCGCCGCTCAGGGTGCCGTCTTCGGGGTCGGTGGCGCTGCCCTGGAGGGTGAGCAGGTGGTAGTAGCCGTTGGCGTCGGAGGTGGTGGGGGTCACGTCGAGGTCGGTGGCGGGGCTGGTGATGGTGGCGGTGGGCGGGTTGTTGGTGCAATTGACCACCGTGAGGTTCACCGAGGCGCTGGCGACGCCCCCGTCGGCGTCGGCGGCGGTGGCGGTGACGGTGTAGCTGCCGGCGGGGCTGAAGCTGCGGCTGACCTCCTTGCCGGTGGCGAAGGGCGCGCCCGCGCCGACGCGCCAGCTCACGGCGCTGTCGGGCAGGGTGAAGCCCGGGCTGTCCACGTCGCCCGCGCTGGCGCGGAAGGTCACGCTCTGGTTGACGCAGACGGTGGACCCGTTGGCGGGCTCGAGGACGCTGAGGGTGGGGTTGAGGGTGCCGTTGCGCTCGAAGCTCTGCCCCTCGGCCACCCCGCCGATGCCAAAGCTGGGCGGGTACATCCGGTAGGCCGAGAGGATGTCCCCCTCGGAGAGCACCGCGTTGTCGCCGACGTCGGCGCAGGTGACGCCCGGGGCCAGGATCTGCAGGGTGGGCATGCCGTTGCGGCTGAAGGCGGAGCAGCTATAGTGCATGATCGACTCGAAGTCGTAGGGCCCGACGTCGAAGCCGTCATCGACGTGGCGGTTGAAGTTGTGCTCCTTGCCGCCTTCGATGTTGCCCCACAGCACCTGCACGAAGCCGTCGCGGTCTTCCCTCGAGTGCTCGTGGTATAAGCCCACCGCGTGCCCGATCTCGTGGATCACGGCCGAGAGGTCGCAGCCCATGTTCAGGTTGACGTTCTGGGGGTCGTCCACGAGGTCGTCCCGCCGCCCGACGAAGGAGGAGCACCCCTCGGAGTTCCTGAAGATCAGCTTGTTGGGCCCGCCGGCGTCGTGGTAGAAGTCGAGGTTGGTGTGCTCCTCCCAGTGCGCGATGGCCTGCGCGATGCGCGCGCGCATGGCGGTGTTGTTGGCCTCGCTGCCCCAGTCGTTGGCGAAGACGTAGGGAACCCGCCCGCCCGGCCAGCGGGTGCAGCTCCAGCCGAAGTCGCCCCCGAACCCCTCCGAGCAGCCCACGCCCTGGGGCCCGACCCCGGGCTCGGCGGCTCGAGCCGCCATCCGCATCAGCTGGGCCTCACTCCCCAGGATCATGTCGCCCTGGTAGATCGCCAGGCCGTCGATCACCTCGTAGGTGAAGGGCTTGCCGCCGATGGTGACGGTCTTGACCTCGCCCTTGCGGCCCGGGGCGTAGCCGGGGTGGGAGCCGGCGGTGTAGGTCGGGGTTTCCTTGGGCGGGTTGCAGGCCGCGAGGAAGAGGGCCAGTCCTGCTGTCACGAAGACGTTACGCCACATGTCGGCCTCCTGATCGGTGCGCCGGCGAAGCCTCACTTGCGGCAGTCCAGCCTCACCCGGAAGCTGGGGTCGGCGACGCTGTAACGGATCTTGAGCGAGGTGTTCATCTTCTTGGGGTCGAGCAGCAGCAACAGCTTGGTGGGGGTCTTGGCGGTGTCGTCGGAGTAGAACACCGCCTCCTGCACCAGGCCGGTGCCCTGGGCGAAGGGCTTGTCGCGCATCTCGACGTACTGCGACTCCAGCGTGTTGCCGTCGTCGAGCACCAGCATCAGGCCCTGCCAGCCCGTGCCGGCCAGGGCCGCGCCGTTGGCGGTGGTGCCGTTGCGCAGCTCGACCTTAGCCCTCCAGCCCCCGCGCCCCCCGGCGGGCAGGGGCTCGAGCGAGAGCACCCGGAAGCGCCAGATGCCGTTGAAGAGCCACTCGTTCACGCAGCCCTCCAGCGCCGCGACCTGGTTGGCCCCGCCCTGCCCCTGCCGGGCGCCCGGCAGGGTGAGGCTGAGGGTGGAACCCGAGACGCTCACGCCCACCCCGGCGGCCTTGAGGGCCTCGAGCGGGACGTAGGTCTTGCCGCCCACCACGATGGCGGGGGTGCTGGCAGGCTTGCCGTTGATCACCAAGCGGTAGTTGGTGGCGGCCCAGACGAGACCCAGGGCAAAAACCAGCACTGCTGCGAGCTTGAGCTTGGACATTTCGACCTCCTGGGAGCGGTTATGCCGATTCTAGCTTCACGCCCGCGGGGAGTGGGTTCACCCCCCGGTTTCGGGCTTCAGCACAGCAGCTTGACCCTCACGCGCACCACGTCGGTGCCGATCTGGCCCGCGCTGTCGCGCGCGGTGAGGGTGATGAGGTGCTCGTAGCGGGCGGGCGAGGCGCAGAAGCCGGTGTAAAGCTTGACCCGCACGCCCTCGCCGCTGCCGAGCTCGGCGGAGCCGCCCGGCTGCACCGAGGCCAGGCCGGTGGTCCACCTCAGGCTGCCGCCGCTGAGGGCGCCGTCTTCGGGGTCGCTGCCCAGGCCCGCCAGGTCGAGCTCGTAGTACCAGCCGTGCTGGTCGGACTGGTTGGCGTAGACCTCGAGGTCGGCCTTGGGCGCGGTGATGGTGGCGGTGGGCTTGGCGTTCTCGCACGCCTCGACCCGCAGGTTGAGGCTGGCCTCGCCGTACTCGCCCTGCTCGTCACTGCCGCGCACGGTCACGGTGTAGCCGCCCGCGGGGAGGGCCTGGCTGAAGGCGTGGCCGGTGCCGCTGAGGCCGCCGGGGGTGCTGCGCCAGGCGACGGCGGCGTCGGGCAGGCGGTGGTCGGGGGGGTTGTTGGGGTCGTAGCTCTCGGCGCGGAAGGCGATGGGCTGGCCGGCGCAGTAGGTCTGGGCGGCGGAGGGCTCGAGGATGCGCAGGGTGGGCCTGTCGTTGCGGACGGTGAGGTTGAGGCTCTGGCGCACCGTCTCGCCGCCCGCCGTGGCGGTGGCGGTGACGCGGTGGGCGCCCAGCGAGAGGGTGGACAGGCGCAGCTCGGCCCCGCTGCCCAGCTCGCCGTCGCGGTCGCTGCTCCAGCGCACGCTCACGCCGCCCTCGGCGTGTTCGACCAGGGCGCTGAAGGCCAGGGTCTGGCGCCAGGGGTAGCTGCCGCCCTCGCGGGGGGAGGTGATGGTGAGGCTGAGGGGGATCTTGCCCTCGCGGTAGGCGTAGAAGCCGGCGTTGCCGCCCACGGTGCCCGCGATCAGCCCGGTCTCCCAGCTGAACATGTAGCCCTCGAAGCGCCGCTCGCCGCCGGGCAGGGGCACCCGGAAGCTCACGCGGCGGGGGTTGGCGGGGTCCACGTTGCCCGTGGCGGGGTACTCGCCGCCCCCCACGGCGTAGGTGGCCCGCAGCTCGCCGCTGCCGGGGATCACGTCGCTCACGTCCAGCCGCCCCAACGCGCCGTTGTCGTTGACGACCCAGCGGCCCTTGTGGGAGGCGAGGGCCACCGCCCCGGCCACGCCGTTGCCGCGGAAGGGGTCTTCCTTGGTGAGGTAGAAGCCGTAGGTCCGGCCGTCGCGGTTGTCGCGCAGGGTGCCGGCCAGGGTGCGGCCGCCGGGGAGCAGGTAGCCGGTGAAGTGCATCCCGGCGAGCTCGTTGACCGCGCGGTCGGGGGCGTCCCAGTCGAGCCAGAAGTCGAGGCGGTTGCCCGCGACCACGCCGTTGACCCGGCGGGCCACGCCGTCGGGGCCGTAGTAGGTGCCCAGGCGCAGGTCGGCGCGGCCCTCGAGCCAGCGGCGGGCGATGGTGCCGGGCAGGTGGTAGAGGTCGAAGGTGCCCCTCCAGCCGTCGTGGTCCATCTTCCAGCGGCCCAGGAAGGCGGCGGGGCTGGGCTGGGCGAAGGTCTCGGGGGCGCGGGCCTCCAGCAGCACCGCCCCCTCGTAGACCAGGCCACGGGTCACCCACGCGTAGCCCATCTCCACGAAGCCGTCGGCGTCGCGGTCGGCCCCGGCAGGCTGGCCCCGGCCCGCGCCGTCGCGGCCCCAGGAGTTCTTGACGATGAAGGCCTGGCGCGCGTCGTCGTAGCCCACCATCAGCATGGCGTGACCCCCCCAGGGGGCCGTGCCCGGCAGCCAGACCCCCTCGCGCATCGTGACCTCGCCGGGGCCGGCGGCGGCCTTGAGGTCCACGGCGAAGGCCACCTCCCGCCCGGCGGCGAGCTGGGCCCTGAACCAGTCCACCGTCCGCAGCTCGGCGGCGGTGGCGTACTGCACGCGCACCGGGCCGTAGACCGCGCGGTCGAGCGCGGCCTGGGGCAGGCTGGCGAGGCTGCGGCGGTCGGGGAAGCGGTACTCGGTGGGGCGGTCGCTCAAGTTGAAGTCGCCGAAGTAGCGCTGGGCGTAGGTGCCCTCGTACCACTTGGCGTAGGGGTCGTCCCCGCTCTCCTCGGTGTTCTCGTAGCTGCCGTCGCCGACGTAGGGCAGCAGGCCCTCCTCCGTGAGGCGGTAGGTCTTGAGGTGCTCGAGGCCCCACCCCACCCCGCCCCCGCCC
>NZ_QXDL01000088.1:0-16022 GCF_003574345.1 Calidithermus terrae | reverse complement strand
AAACAGGAGGAGCAGGGGGAGGAGGGAGAAGGGTTTGGGGGTCATGGGGGGTCTCTGTGGTTTAGTAAGAGGCTACGGAACACAGCCGGTGGCTTCTTCGCCACGGATGCACTGATGCTTGAGTGCGGTAGGCCGCGAGTAAGGGCGGGCGATGTATAAGTGCATCCTCTACACCCACTGGGCCACTTATCCAAATTCATGGCATTTGCAGAGTAATTTTCTCAGTGAAGTACACATCATCTTCCATCGTGACGTTAACCAACCACCTCCCATTTTTGGCAACGAAGTACTTATGGCCCGGCATATTAATGAAGTCGGGAATGAGTTTGGCGAAATCGTTGTAGGTTAGCTCCAAAGCACAATCAGCATAGTGGTCTTCAAAGAAGATTCCGTGCTCGTTGGCAATGCCAAAGTATTGACCGATTGACAAGACAAGCTCCTTTTGCTGTTCAGCGTAACCAATACCGCTTAGCGCCTGTGTCCCAGAGTACCCGGCAGGTGGGTGCAGGCTGATGTGCGGTATTTTTTCCCACGAGGTTCGCTGACCATTATTGGGGAGAGCGGCAACAGCCCTGAAGTATAGGTCAACGGCTTTGACGTGCACTCTTCCCTGAGCTAACCCTTCCAGAATTGTTGTTAACGATGCTTCGCTAAAGAGCGTGGCAGTATTACTCTTGGTGAAGGTCTCAGCATTCACGGGCATCCGAACATCCTCCGAGCGATTTTATCCACTGTGGACTGATCACCTTTAAATGTGAAGTGTGGGCCTTTCTCCTTGCCAGCAAAAACGTTGATATGTGCTCCATTTCTGCCGTCGTATTCAATACGATAGCCAATCTTGCCATCAGCTGTGCTCATGCCTATGACTTTCGTTCCCCGCTCATCAGCGGGGAAGCGATTGTACAGGAATTGCTCAGCCTTGAACCCTCTTGCCTCAAGCCACGCAATAGCGTCGCGCAATGCCTTGCTAAACTCGGCGCTTTCAACATTAGACCCATTCTGATTATGCACCAGCCACCGACCCTCACCCACGTAGAAGGTGTCGACAGTGGCGACGTCCAGGTTGTACATCCGGCGCACCTCCACCGCCGTCCGCACCTGGACAACCGTGCCCGTGGTGCCGTCGGCCTGACGTACCTTGTCCCCCGGCTTCAGGTCCCCCGCCCCTACCCAGGGCATACCCAGGTCCTCGTGGCCCTCGGGGGCCGGGCGGTGGCTGCCGTCCACGTTCTTCACCAGGTAGAAGGGGTGGCCCTTGGTGGTGGTCAGCGTCTCGGTGAGGCCGCTCTCGTCGTCCCTCAGGGTCAGGCGGGTGACCTTCTTCTCGGTCAGGCCCTGGGTGAACCGCTCCAGCACCGGCCGGTACTCGTTCTTGCCGGTGGCCTCGTCGTAGGCCAACACCTTCACGCCCGCCGTCAGGGCGGCTATCGCCACGAGCCCCTGGGCGGTCGCCACCTTGGTGTCGGCCGAGAAGGAATTGTCCTTGAGGCAGGACTTGGCGAAGTCGACGGCCTCGTCGGTATTGCGCACCCCGAACTTCCAGCCCCACTTGCCCATCTTGAGGATGGAGCGGGCCTCGCCCAGGCCGATAATGCCCAGCAGCCCCAGCCAGCGCTCGGCGCCCCTGAGCTCGCGGCCGGTCAGCAGGTCCTTGCCTAGGACGGCCTCAATCAGTCCCTTGGCGTCGCCGAGCACCGGCACCACGTCCAGGCCGCCGGAGAGGAGGCCGCCCAGGGGGTTTTCCTCGGTCGCTTTCGAGGGGTCGTGCGTGTACCGGGTGTTGTTGTAGAAGGCCGCGACGTCCCGCAGCTCATCCACCCCGATCCTCCCACGGGCGAGCCCCAGGCTCAGGGTCTGCCAGGTGCGCAGCCGCTGGGACTCGGGGAGGGAATTGTACAGCGGCGAGTTGGCGATGTCCTTGGCGTATACCCCGCAGTCCACCCCGTCGCCGTAGAGCTTGACGCACATGTCCTGCATCGCCTGGGTCGCCCTCTTCTGCTCCTCCGCGATCTTTTTGCCGAGGTCCTTGTCCTGCTCCTGCTGGTTTTTGACCGAGGCGTCGTCGTTGTCTGCGGCGCTGCCGCCTCCCGAGCCGACGGAGAGCTCGTCGAAGGGGCGGGCCTCGCCGGGCGGCCAGCCGGCGGGCGGGCTCGAGCCGATCGGCGGCACCACCGCGTCGACGGGCGCGGGCACCCCGGCGATGGGCGGCACCACCCCGCCCCCCGGCGGCGTCAGCCCCGAGCCCGCACCGGGGTTGTCCTGGGGTGCGGGCGCCCTGAGGTCCAGGGCGTCCAGCGCCTGCAGCGCCGGCGGCAGCACGCTGGTGGGCAGGCTCAACCCGAACTGCGCCGCGCTCTCGGCGCCGGCCTGGCCGCCCCTCCCGCCCAGGCCGGGCAGGGCGACGCCGGCGGGGTCGAGGCCGGTGCCGGTCCCGTCCCCGCTGTTCAGCAGGGTCAGGGTCAGGCTGGCGCTGCCGCTGAGGCTGAAGGTCTGGGGTTGCCCCTGCTGCCCCTGGCCGGGCGGGGTGAGCTGGGCGGGCGGGGCCGGGGGCCGGAGGTCGAGCAGGCTGACGTTGCCCACCGAGAGCCTGAGCTGGGAGGAGAGCGCGGCGGCGGGCAGGGCCAGGTCGGTGGGCGCCTTGGCGAAGAGCGGGGAGGCGTTGAAGGGGGTGACGGCGGTCCACTGGCTCTCCAGCGCCCCGTCGGCCAGGGAGTAGGCCTCGTCCTTGTAGGCGTTGTTGGAGTTCCAGCCGCTGCGGCACTCCCACTGCCAGCCGCAGCTGTACCAGCCGAACGGGTGCCAGTACTTGGCCATCTCGCCCCACTGCCGCCGGATCGCCTGCACGTCGCCGCCCACCACCACGTTGGTGTAGGTCTCGCGGTACATGGCGTGCTGGGCCTGGTTGTAGCCGTCCTCCTCCCAGGTCCAGCCGTTGGAGGACATGACCTGGTTGCCGAAGGGGTCGTAGCGGAAGTCGGTGTAGATGCTGGTCTTGCCCGCCGGCTTGCCGAAGAGGTAACCGTAGTCCGACTGCAGGATGTGGAACTCCGCCGCCCTGCCCTCGGCGTTGTAGCGCTTGGTGCGGCCGTGGTAGTTGTCGGGGCGGGCGCCCCGGGAGTCCGAGACGTAGAGGCGGTTGCCGCGGGAGTCGAGGGTGTAAGTGGTGGTGTAGCCGTAGCAGGAGGGGTCGTTGCAGCCGGGGGGCGTGTGGGTCACCTCGGTGGTCACCGCGTTGGCGGCGTTGTACGAGGTGGTCCTGGGGGTGTGGGACGTGGTCTCGCTGAACGGCAGGTAGCACTCGCAGTCGCGGTTCCACCGCTGGCCGGTGGTGACCGACTGGTTGACGACCTGGGTCTGGTTGCCGTAGCCGTCGTAGATGAAGGTGGTGGTGGAGGTCGTCGAGCTGTACTCCCCCCCCTGGCTGGGGTCCCCCTGGGTGGTCGTGCTCACCGCCTTGTAGGGCATCCCCGGGTAGGGGTGTGCCGGGTCGTCGTACGCGGTGACCTGGGGGGAGGGGTTGGCGTTGCCCGCGTTGAGGGCCTGGTTGGTCCACTCCTGAGTGCTGCCGTTCAGCCCGCCCACGGTGGGCTTGGTGATCCGCTTGTAGCGCAGGTAGGCCCCGTTCTTGACCTCCTGGGTCTGGGTGCCGTCGGAGCCGTAGGCCGTGGCGGTCGTGGCGCCGGCGGGGATGACCGTGTTCCCGGTGTTGTTGACCCCCCCGTTGCTGTCGTAGACGCTGACGACGCGGCCGCGGCTGTCGTAGCTGTACTGGGTGTAGTGCCCGTCGCCGGTCTGGGCCTTCCGCTTGCTGCCGTCCTTGTAGTACCAGTAGGTCACGACGTTGCTGGTGGCCTTGCCGGTGGCGCTCCAGTCCTGCGGGGCCTGGTCGGTGAAGCTGACGTTGTTGACCTGGTCGCGCTCGTTGTAGGCGGTGGTGGCGCTGCCGACGGTGGCCGCCATCAGCGCCCCGTTGGAGAAGTCGTGGTTGGGGGTGTTGTAGTAGCTGCGCACCTTGAAGCGCACGTCGCGGGTGTGGCGGGTCTCCTTGTTGGTGGGGGAGTACTGGTAGGTGTAGCGGTTCTGCTTGTCGGAGGCGTTGAGGGGGGTGCCGTCGCCGCTGGAGCTGGCCGGGGTGTCCCAGTACTCGATGAGCTTGGAGTTGGCGTCGTACTTCCAGTAGCTGTTGTAGTTGGCGGTGCCCAGCGCGTACCCGTTGGCGTCGCGCTGGGTGGCGTAGACCCGGGTGGACCCGGCAAAGACGCGCTTGACCTTGAGCCCCAGCCCGTTGTACTGGAAGGTGGCGGTGTGCTCGCGGCCGTTCCAGAGGACGGTCGAGCCGACCGAGAGGGGCTTGGCCTGGGAGGCCTCGCGCACCTTCTCCCCCCGGCGGTTGTACTCCATCACCGTGGCGTTGCCCGCCGTCACCGAGGGCATGTTGCCCAGGCTCACGCCGGCGGCCTTGCCGGCGAGGTCGCCGGCGTAGTCGTAGGTGGTCTCGGCGGTGACCTGAGCGTCCAGGCGGTAGGTCTTCAGCCTGGCGTTGGTGCCCACCCCGGCCCGGTGGGGCCGGGTCTCGCGCACCACCTTGCCCAGGGAGTTGTAGGCGTACTCGGTGTAGAGGCCCGTATCGCCGCGCGTGGGCGAGGCGTTGGTGCGCTGCTTGACCAGGTTGCCCGCGTAGTCGTACCAGTACTCGGTGAGGACGCCGCCGCCCGCGGGGAAGCCTGCGTCGGCGTCGGTCTGGTTGCCCCGGCTCTTCTTGAGCTCCCGCACCAGGTTGCCCCAGGCGTCGTGGGTGTACTCGGTCTCGAAGCCCTCGGCGTCCTTGAGGTAGGTCTGATTCCCGCGGCTGTCGTAGCTCATGTTGACGATGGAGCCGTCGGGCAGCACGTTGGTTAGCACCCGCCCGGCGTAGTCGTAGTAGTGGGTGGTGCAGGCGCCGCCCCAGGCGTCGGCGTCCATGCTGGCCACGCAGGTCTTGGTGGGGTACTTGCGGCTGCCGTACTCCAGGCGCTTGGTCAGCACGTACCCGCCGTACCCGCCGGGCCCGGGCGTGGAGGCGGAGGTGGCGGGGTCGTTGTCGGGCTCGTAGACGTAGAGCAGCAGCCCGTCCTCGGTGTAGCCGTACTGCCTGACCAGGACGCCCCGCTCGTCCCACTCCTCCCTGACGTTGCCCAGCAGGTCGTAGACCACCCGCTTGGCGTGCCCGCGAGGGGTGACGGTCTTGGTCACCCTGCCCGCCCCGTCGTAGGCGTAGCGGGTGGTGACCGAGGTGAAGCCGCTGCCCAGCGTGGCGTAGTCGGGCTCGCCGCCGGTCCAGACCTGCTGGGTCTTGCCCACCAGGTTGCCGGCGGGGTCGTAGGCCAGGGTGGTGGCGTAGCCCTCGGGGTCGGTGACGGTCACGGGGCGGTCCAGCGCGTCGTAGGCGGTGCCGGTGCAGGCCACGGCGGAAGAGCCGCAGGCCGCGAAGCTGCCGTAGAGGTTGCCGTAGACGGCGGCGGGGGTGACGTCGCCCGCCAGCAGGCGGCGCTCCTGGGTCCGGCGGCCCAGGCTGTCGTAGCTGTACTCCACGTACGGCCGCCGCCCGTCGGTGTAGCCCGGCTCGGCGCCGCCCGCGTCGGCGGAGGGGTTGGTGCGCAGGGGCGGGTCGAGCTGCTTGATGAGGTTGCCCAGCGAGTCGTAGACGAAGTAGGTCGTGCGCTCCGCCCCGCCTGCGTTCATGGTCAGGGCGTTGTTCTCCACGCGGACCGGCCGGTCGAAGGGGTCGTAGGCGGTGCCGACGGTGAAGGCGGTCATCCCGGCCTGGTTGGTGCCCCCCTGGTTGACGGCGTGCAGCACGGAGGTCACCCGGCCCAGGGCGTCCACCGTCTTGTACTGGCAGTGGGTGGAGTCGATGCGCGCGCCAGCCGCGCCGCTGCACTCGAAGTCGGGGGTGCCGCTGCGCGAGTAGGTGTACACCTGCCACCCGCCGTCGGGCAGCACCTCCTCGACCGCCCGGTCCAGGGTGTCGTAGCGGGTGGTGTAGGTGAAGCCGTCCACGGTCTTGTAGATGGCCCGCCCGTAGTCGTCGTAGGCCAGCGAGGTGGTTTCGTGCGCGTTGTTAACCCCCCCGGCGCTACCCGCGCCCTTAACCACCTGCCACAGGCGGCCGACATCCCTGCCCCCGACGAGGTATCGGTAGTCGGTGACGTTCTGCGGGCTTCCCTCCCAACTGCTGTCTGTCTCGCCGGTGGCGTAGTAGTACCACATGCGCCGCGCGGCCGCGGCGGTGTTGTTGCCGTCGGGCGAGGTGACCAGGGTCTCCCACACCTGCTGGCCGAAGCCGTTGTAGGAGCGGAACGCCCAGCGGTAGTGGCGCACCTCGCTGGCGCCGCTGTAGTCGGCGGTGTGCTGCCCGGGGAGCAGCTCGTGGTTGACGTTGCCCAGGGCGTCGTAGAAGTAGCGGCTGACCCGGCCCTCGTGGTGCTTCTCGTACACCAGGTCGCCGTACTGCCGCACCGCAGGGCCCAGCGCCCCGTAGTCGCCGCTGGCGTTGGGCAGGTAGGGCTGCCAGGTGCCCCCGGTGTGGTAGGTGTAGGTGGTGGTCTGGTCGGGCTGGCCGTTCGCCTTCCGGCGGGACTCGGTCAGGCGCCCGTAGGCGTCGTAGCTGCTGACCGTCGAGCGCTTCCACTGCCAGCCGACGCCGGGCTCGTTGACGTGGGTGGCGCTGTTAACGCTGGCCACCGACCGGAAGGTCTGCCCGCCTACGGTAACGGTGGGGTGGTAGGTGTAATCGTGGTACACGTGCACCTCGCCGTAGTTGTACCCCTCGCCTACGTACGCGGGCGTGATGTCGTAGGCGAGGCGGTTGTCGCTGGTGTAGCCGTAGAACTTGTGCCGTACCCGGTTGGTGCCGAGCCACTCCTCGCGGAGGGTGAGGTTGCCCAGCATGTCGTACCCGTAGGTGGTCTTCTTCCCGGCGGGGTCGGTGACGGAGGCGGTCGCCCCGAAGCCGTAGTAGCTGTAGGTCCACTCCAGGACCTTCTCGCGCGGGCTGTGCCCGAACCAGCCGGAGGCCCCGGCGGCCCAGGGGTTGTAGTCCCACACCCGCCGCTTGACCAGCTGCCCCTGGGCGTCGAAGTGGTAGTTGGTCTCCTTGCGCTCGCTGCCGCTGCCCTGCATCACCGTGACGACGCGCTCGCCCTGGTTGACGGGCTCCAGGCGCACCTCGGCCAGGAAGGCGTTGCGGTCGGTGTAGGGGCTGCACTCGCAGGCGTCGTTGGTGAGCTCGAAGCCGAGGGTGTGCCCGGCGGCCAGGGAGTAGGTGCCCAGGTCGTACTCGCGGTACACCGGCTCGCCGACGGTGCGGGCGGACTGCTGCGCGCCGTTATGCCTGAAGGCCAGGGTCGGCCAGGCGCCGTAGGCCTTCTCCCCCCGGGCCACCAGGACCACCTTGTACTGCCCCGGGGTCACCGAGGCCGGCACGGTGAAGGTGCCGGTGTCGGAGGTGCACCACAGCGGCACCACCCCCAGCTCCTTCGGCAGCCCCCAGGCCCACCAGAAGGGGCCCTCGTTGCAGGCCTTGGCCTGGCTGCCCTCGAGGGTGATCGGGACGGCGCTGGAGTAGTAGTAGCTGGTGTCGGGCTCGGTGCGGGTGCCCTCCCAGGCGTACCCCTCGACCTGGCGCACCAGGGTGAGCCGGTCGTGGGCGTCGTAGCCGAACAGGGTGGACTTGACCTTGTCGCCGAGCACCGGGCGGTTGATCGAGCTCAGCAGCACCCGCCCGTTGGGACGGACCTCGTAGCTGAACGTGTACGTGCGGCTCAGGAGGTTGGCCGGGGCGTTGCCCAGGCCGTCGTAGGCGTCGTAGGTTACGCTCTTGAGCAGCCGCTGGCCGCCCGCCGACACGTAGGTGAAGCGGGCCCGGCGGGTCCAGGAGTTGGGGTCGTTGGCGGGGTCGCGCAGCAGGTAGTGGATGGCGCTGAGCTCGTTGCCGTTCCAGAGGTAGTCGGTGGTGCGGCCCCACTCGTCACGGACGCGGGAGATGCGCCCGTGGGTGGTGTCGGCGTAGGAGAAGTCGGTGGCCCTGGCGGGATCGCCCTCCGAAGCCCCGCCCTGCGCGCTGCGGTACTGCTGGTAGGGGTCCTGGACGTAGTCGAGGTAGGGGCCGTCGGCGTGGAAGGTGTGGCGGTTGCCGGCCATGTCGTAGTAGTGCGCCCAGGCCAGCCCCCCGCTGAAGACCAGCACCAGGAACTCCACCTTCGGCTGCGTGCCCACCCGGTCGTCGGCCCGGTAGATGGCCACGTTGGACAGGCCCTGGTAGCGCCTGACCCAGGAGGGGGCCACGCTGAGGGGCAGGGCGTTCCAGTCCAGGCTGGCGCGGGTGAAGGTGATCCCACCCCCGTCCCCCAGGGCCATGAACCACTGGGCGGGGGCCTCGGCCAGGGTCATGCCGCGGCGAAACTGCTCCAGCCGCAGGCGGGGCTTGAGGGTCCAGCCCGCCTCCGCCACCGTGCCCACCAGCTCGTCCCCGCCGCCGGCCAGGTTGGCCCGGGCCAAGTCGCCCAGGTCCACGTAGACGCTGCCGCTGGCCAGGTTGACGGCGTCGGCCACCTCGCCGAAGCCGGGGGCGTCGAAGGCCAGCACGTCCAGCGGCAGCCGGGAGACCCCGGAGCCGGGGCGGGCGAAGAGCTGGGGGGCGGCCAGGGCCAGGGTGCCGGGGCCGTAGGTGGACAGCACGAACAGCACCAGGGTGAACAGGGCCAGGCGCCGGCGGGTGGACTCACGCCACAGCCACGCGCGGGCAGGGGGGTTGTGGGTCATACAGTCGCCTCGAGACGGATGGGACGAAAGGGGCTCCAGATATCGGTTTATCGGTTCGGTCGGGAGGCCAGATTTACGGACGCTCCTGCCGGTCGGTCGGTGACGGGGACAGGGGTGGGGCGGCGCTAGCGCTGCAGGGGATAGAGCTGGAAGGCGCCCTCCGGCTTGGGCTCCGCCCGCACCTGCACCGCGGCACCCGCGGCCTGGGGGGCCCGGAACACCACGTAGTTCCAGCCCGCGCTCAGCCGGAGGTCCAGGTTGACCGGGCCCTTGCCGGCCTCCCCGCACTTCCCGCTGCCCTTGAGGCTCACCGCCTGGTCCACCCACAGCAGCAGGGTGGTGGAGCCGGTGCCGGAGTTGGGGCTGTTGCCCGGTTGGTAGCCGCGCAGGGCCAGGAAGCCCCAGGGCCTGGCCTCCCCGCTCACGTAGACCAGGGGGTGGGCCAGCAGGGCCTTCACCCCGCCGGGGCTCACCGTAGGCAGGAAGTCGCAGCCCTCCAGCAGTTGCAGCGCGGCCTCGGGGGTGGTGTAGGCCTTGGCGCTCACGCTCCCTGGCAAGGCCAGGGTGAACCTGCCGTCGGCGGCCACGGCGCCTTTGGCCAGCACCTCGCTGGGGGCCAGGGGGTTGCCCAGCGCCAGGCGCACCTCGCCCGCCCTGCCCTCCGGCCAGCCGGGCGGCGGCCAGGGGGTGAGCTGGGCGCTGAGGCCGGGCGGGGTCTGGGAAAAGCCCAGCCCCAGGCCCAGCAGGAGCGGGACGAGAAGCCGGGAGAGGGCTCGACGGGGATGCTCAAAGGCACGCGCGGACGGTTTTATAACGGCTCCCACCTCAGCAGGCTCGGCTGCTTCAATCGGACCCGTTCTACCACATGTTTTTCAGGTTTGGCTAATTCTCTCTCATGAGCAGGGCCGAGTATTAAGAAGTTGCTCCAGCAAACTTCGATCGGTATATCAAAAATTTAACGATTAATAGCTGTAAATCCCAATTTTGATTCTACTCCGGCTTACCTACCCGTTCGCTCATTATTTTCTCATAGTTGGGCCCAGGTTTGTTGTGGGAACGGGCTCGAGCTCCAGAAGCGTTTCAATCCGGTCGTGGCGAGCAGCGTGGAACCGCCTGGGTAGGGACACCTTGGATCCCGGGCGTGCCCTTAGGCTCGTCTCGTCTGTAGTAGGGCTTCACCCTGAAGGGTAGGAGCCTCTAGTAAAGTTGGCCTGTGCGAAGCCTCTACGTCCACGTCCCTTTCTGCCCCACCCTCTGCCCCTACTGTGATTTTCACGTGGTGCGGCGGCACGGCGGGGTCGTGGAGGCCTACCTCGAGCGCCTCGCCGAAGAAGCCGCCGCGCTGCACGCGCGCTTCCCCGGCCCGCTGGACACGCTCTACTTCGGGGGCGGGACGCCGAGTTTCCTGCGCGGCCACGAGCTCGAGCGCCTCTTTGCCGCGCTCCCCTGGCGGCTTGAGCCCGGCGCGGAGGTGACGATGGAGGCCAACCCCGGCACCCTCAACGCCGAGCGGCTGGCGCTGCTGCGGAGCCTGGGGGTGAACCGGCTCTCCCTGGGGGTGCAGAGCTTCCAGGACGGCGTGCTGGAGAGCCTAGGGCGAGCGCACGGGCGGAAGGGGGCGCTCCGGGCCGTGGAGATGAGCCTCGAGGCAGGCTTCCGCACCTCGGTGGACCTGATCCTGGGGCTCCCCGGCCAGGACTTCACCGCCGACCTGCGCGAGGCCGCCGCGCTGGGGGTGGGGCACGTCTCGGCTTATACGCTCCAGGTCGAGCCCGGAACCCCCTTCGCGGCGCGGGGCGTGCGGCTGGACGAGGACCTCGAGGCCGCCGCCTACGAGGCCGCCGAGGCGGTGCTGGGGGAGGCGGGGCTGTCGCGCTACGAGGTCTCCAACTTCGCGCGGCCCGGCGAGGAGAGCCGCCACAACCGGGCCTACTGGCGCAACGAATTCTGGGGCGCGCTGGGGCCGGCGGCGGCGGGGCACTACCCCAAAGGGGTCGAGGGCCACGCGGTCTACTCGGTCAGGGCCACCAACCCCCCGCTCCCGCGCTGGCTGGCGGGCGAACCCCCGGCCGTCGAGACGGTCGGCCCGCTCGAGCACGCCCGCGAGTCGCTGATGCTGGGGCTGCGGCTGCGCGAAGGGGTGGACGTGGGGGCGCTCGAGGGGCGCAGCGGGCTCGAGCTGTGGGGCCGCCTGGAAAAGGTGGCGCGGGGCCTGGAGGAGCGCGGGTTGATCTGGAGGTGCCGGACGCGCTTGGGGGCAACCCGCGCGGGGCTGCCCCTGCTGCACCGGGTAATCCTCGAGCTGTGGGAAGCTCTCAGCGCGCTTCCCACGAATGCCCCACACGGCCCACCAGGTCGTGTGGGGTAAAACGCCGATCCCGGTGGAGGGCCGTAGGCCCCGGCGATGCCGGTACTCAGGCGGTGTTCGGGGGAAACGCGATCATGTGGATCGCTTGCGAAAGCACCCGCCAGTCACCTTGAACCGCCCTGCCTGACGCAGCTACCGGCTACCGACGACTTCCGCGGGAGGTCTAGTGCGTCGGCCTGACCTGGCCCCTGACCTCGCCGCCGGGAATGTCGCCGGGGCCGGTGTTGGGCGGGGCCACGCCGTCGTTGGTGTGGACGTTGACGTAGGCGTTGCCGGCTTCCATCGCGGCGATGAGGTCGCTGAGCGGGTGGCCTGCCAGCGGCCCGACCAGATTCGCGGCGGTGATGGTGCCCTCGGCCAGGACGCCGTCGCTCCGCCCCCCACCCGGCGCCGCCGGGCCGTACAGGAAAGCCACCACGGGGCCGTTCGCCCCCGCCGGAGCAAGGTGGATGTGTGATGCCACCACGTTTTCGATGTTAGCCACGATCAGCTTGTAGTGCAGCTCGCTGCCGTCGGCGCTGAGGCCGAAGAGCGCGTTGCCCCTGGCACGGCTGTCGTTGGCAGGCACCTCTTCCCTGCCGGAAAGCTGCGCCACGAAGTCGTTACCCACCCCCTGTACCGCGAAAACGCCCCCTGCCGCCGGGCCCATCCGGGCACACCCCGCCAGTGCGAACGCCCCCACCACAGCCAATGCCCACCAATGCACCGCTTTCATACCGACCCCCTTTCAAGCCTTACGACCACCCCGGAGGTTCCGACAAAAGGTCTGGAACTAATTACACGGCTATATACGCAGATCGCAGAGCAACGGATGCAGCCGGCTCAGCCCCAGGTTCCCGCCCGCAAATCAGGCCCTTTTCGAGGTAACGCAACCAGCAACAAGCAGGGAGGGAAAAGGGCCGGCCCCCATACCCGCCCTACGTCTTGCGTCTTGCGTACGACGTACGACGTACGACGTACAACCCGCATTGGGCGTTGAGCGCTCGGCATTTTGCCTTCGGCCATCGGCGTCCCTTAGCGGAAACTACTTAGGCACGCCCTCCGGCAGGTGAAAGCGCCCGTCGGGGCCGGGGTCAAAGGGCAGCACAGCGCTGACGGCCTCGAGGTTGACGGGGCCGTAGACGTGGGGGAAGTAGCCGTAGGAGTAGTCTTCGGGGCCCTCGTAAAACAGCGGCGAGGTGAGCCTGGCAGGGTCGATGCACAAGAGCACCAGGCCGCGGTGGCCGCTGAAGAAGGCCTCGGCCACCGCCAGGATCTGGCTGGGGGTCGAGCAGTGGATGAAACCCTCGCGCTCCAGGCTCTGCGCCCGGTACTCCCGCTGCCCTAAAGCGCGCTCCCACTCGCGGCGGGTGGTGATGTGGAAGATGGTGCGGGTGAGCTTCATGGCTAGTCCACCAGGTAGAGCAACTCGCTCACGACCCGCGCGTACTCCTCGGGCTTGAGCCCCTTCTTAAGGATGCGGAAGCCCGGCGGGTGCTGGATGAGCTCGGGGCGCGGGGTGAGCTCGCGCAGGGCCTTGGCGTCGTAGTCGAGCGGCCAGTGGTCGAAGACGACCATCAAGTAGGTGAGGTCTTCGGTGATGGAGGCCACGCGCTTGCTCTCGGCCAGCAGGCGCAGGCGGGTGAGGGCCAGGAAGTTCTCGACCTCGGCGGGCGGCTCGCCGTAGCGCTCGCGCAGTTCCTTGCCGATGCGGGCGACCGCGGCCAGGCTCTTGCTCTCGGCCAGGCGGCCGTAGTAGCGGCTGCGGGCCTCGGCGCTGGGGACGTACTCGGGGGTGAGGCGGGCCGAGACCTGCAGGTCGAGGGTGACGTGGCGCTCGGGCTCCTTGACCTCGCCCTTGAGCTTGGCGATGGCCTCGGCCAAAAGCTCGGTGTAGACCTCGATGGAGACGGCGCGGATGTGCCCGTGCTGCTCGGGGCCCAGGATGTTGCCCACGCCCCGGATCTCCATGTCCTTCTCGGCCAGCAGGTGGCCCGAGCCCAGGTCGGAGAGGTCGGCGATGGCCGAGAGGCGGCGTTCGGCGGCCTCGGTGAGGCGCGGGGGGTGGAAGAGGTAGGCGTAGGCCTCCTTGTCGCGCCGCCCCACCCGGCCCCGGAGCTGGTAGAGCGCGGCCAGGCCCAGCCGGTCGGCCCGCTCGATGACGATGGTGTTGGCCTCGGGGATGTCCAGGCCGCTTTCGATGATGGTGGTGGCCAGCAGCACGTCGAAGGCGCCCTCGGCGAAGGCCAGCATCACCTCCTCGATCTGGCCCTCGGGCATCTGGCCGTGCACCACCCCGATGCGGACCTCGGGGACCAGGGCCTCGAGGTAGCGCCGCCGCGCCTCGATGGTGGCGACCCGGTCGTGGACGTAGAAGACCTTGCCCTCGCGCTCGAGCTCGTTCATGAGCGCCTCGCGCACCAGGCCGGGGTCGTAGGGGGCCAGGTAGGTCTGGATGGGCTTGCGGCCCGGCGGCGGGGTCTGGATGCTCGACATGTCGCGCAGGCCCACCAGGGCGCTGTAGAGCGTGCGGGGGATGGGCGTGGCCGAGAGGTAGAGGGTGTCCACGGCCTCGCGCAGCTCGCGGATGCGCTCCTTCTGGCCCACCCCGAAGCGGTGCTCCTCGTCCACGATCAAAAGGCCCAGGTCCTTGAAGCGCAGGTCGGGCGAGAGCAGGGCGTGGGTGCCCACCACGATGTCGGTCTTGCCCTCGGCCAGGCTCTTCTTGAGGGCGCTGGCCTCGGCGTCGGAGGTGAAGCGCGAGAGGACGGCCACCCGCACCGGCAGCCCGGCCAGGCGGTGCTTGAAGGTCTGGTAGTGCTGCTCGGCCAGCAGGGTGGTGGGCACCAGCATCGCCACCTGGGCGCCGTGGGCCACCACCCTCCAGGCCGCCCGCAGCGCCACCTCGGTCTTGCCGAAGCCCACGTCGCCGGAGATCAGGCGGTCCATGGGGTGGGGGCGCTCGAGGTCGCGCAGGGTCTCCTCGAGGGCCTTCTCCTGGTCGGGGGTGAGGGTGTGGGGGAAATTCTGCTCGACGAGGGGGTCGAGCTCGGGGTTGGGCGCGAAGGCCCGGCCGGGCGTGGCGGCCCGCTTGGCGTGGAGCACGATCAGGCGGGCGGCCAGCTCCTCGGCGTCCTTCTGGGCCTTCTCCCGCGCCCGCTTCCACTCGCCCTTGCCCAGGCTGGAGAGCCGGGGCGGGTCGTCGGTGGTGCCGGGGTGGCGCTTGAGGAGGGGCAATTGCTCGACCGGCAGGTAGAGCTTGCCCTCCCCGGCGTACTGCAGGATCAGGTAGTCGCGCTTGGCCCCCAGCACCTCGCGGGGCTCCAGCCCCAAGAACTGCCCGATGCCGTGCTCGGGGTGGATCAGGTAGTCGCCCGGCTCAAGCGCCCCCACGTCCTGCACGTCCCCGCCCACCACCTTCTTGATGCGGGCCCCGCCCGCGCCGAAGGCGTAGAGGTGGGGCTCGGTGAGGTAGACCGTGCGGCGGTCGGGGTCGAGGAAAGCGCCCTCGTAGGGGCCGGGGACGAAGGTGAGGAGGCCGGGGTGGGCCTCGAGCTGCGCCGCGCTGCGCACGCTGACCCCCTCGAGCTTGCGCCTGAGGTAGTCGCGGCTCTTGGGGTGGCGGTAGAAGAACACCGCCGCGTAGCCGGCCTCCAGCCAGCCCTGGAGGTCGGCCTGGAGCTGGCTCACCCGCGCGCGGTAGGGCGGCAGGCTGGGCCAGTCCATCGGCATCACGCCCAGCTCGGGGCCGCCCAGCCCGAAGGCGATGCGGTCGCGGCCCTCGAGGAGCTTCCACAGCCCGGCGGGGGCCAGCGCGGGGGTGTCGAGGAAGACGGGGCCGGGGAAGTGCTCGATCTTGCGGCCGGTCCAGGTCTCGGCCTTGCCGGGCTTGGCGGCGAGCACCCAGCGGGTCTGGGGCTTGCCCCCCACGCGCAGGGCCTCGAGCTCGTCCCCGAAGAACTCCAGCCGGAGGTCTTCGAGCTCGAGGATATCGCCTTGCACCTTGAAGTCCTCCTCGCGCAGGTAGCCCATGCGGTAGAGCCGGTCGAGCAGCCCGGAGCGCAGGTAGCGCTGCCCCACCTCCAGCACCAGCCGCCAGGCCGAGGGGTCTTCGGGGAAGGCCTCCATGGCCTCGTCGTAGCTGAAGACGAAGAGGGCCCTCTCGCCGTGGGCCTCGAGGCCGGGGTTGAGGTAGACGGTGCGGCCGAAGGGGCCCAGGGTGTACAGCGGCACCCGCTCGGGCGGGGCCAGCAGCACGGCGGGGGCCTCGGCCTGGGCGAATAGGAGGGCGCGGGCTACTTGGGGCAGCCCGGGGAGGTAATGGTTGTAGGGCAGGCTGATGGTCTGAGGCATGGCGGCAACCCGCCCAGTCTACCGCAAGCCCACCAGGACGGTGAATCCTGGCTCACGGAAGGCGGGCGGGCTCGAGGACGTCGCCCCTCGTGGGCCGGCAGCGCCCGCACCCGCCCGGCGAACGCTCCGGGATAGGCGGCGCGGTTTTGTACTCCGTGAAGGATTAGCCGGATAATGCCCTCGTGGCTGGCTCGAGCCCCTCCCCCCGCCCCGACCGGCGCGTCCACCGCACCCGCCGGGCGCTGGGCCAAGCCCTGGTCGAGCTCACGCTGCACAAGGGCTACGAGGCGGTGAGCATCCGCGACCTGACCGAGCGGGCCGACGTCGGCTACGCCACCTTCTTCCGCCACTACCCCGACAAGGACGCGCTGCTGCAAAGCCTGCTCGAGGAGACCCTGGCCGAGTTGCTCGGGCTGGTCCTGCCGGTCGCTCATGACCCCGCCCACGCCGCCACGCGGCTGTTCGAGCACGTGCAGAGCCGCCCCGACCTCTACCGGGTGCTGCTGAGCCTGCCCCCCTC
>NZ_QXDL01000087.1:0-16067 GCF_003574345.1 Calidithermus terrae | reverse complement strand
GGATAAACCCTCCCCGCCCCGCGCGCGGGGCGGGGAGGGTTTATCCCCCCCGGCCCCCCTTGTTAAGGGGGGTAAAGAAAAGGCGTCTTGCGTCTTGCGTTTTGCGTATTGCGTACGACGTAGGACGTACGACCCGCGCCCGGCTACAGGCTATCGGCTATGGGCTATCGGCGTTAGACGTTCAGCTATCAGCTACAAACCGCCCGCCCCAGCATTCTCCACCACCCGCCACATGTACCAAGCAGCGTGGGAACGGAAGGGGCGCAAGCGCTCGCCGAGGGCCTCGAGCCCGGCCCTATCGCTCACCCCGTAGACCCGCTCGAGGCCCTTGCGCACGCCGAGGTCGAGGAGGGGCCACACGTCGGGGCGGCGCAGGCCGAACATCAAGAACATCTGCACCGTCCAGACCCCGACGCCCTTGACCTGGGTGAGGTGGGCGATGATCTCGGCGTCGGACTGGTGCTCGAGGTCGTCGAGGCCGCCTTCTAAGGCGAAGCGCGAGAGGTCGTGGATGAAGCCGGCCTTGGCCCGCGAGAGGCCCAGCGAGCGCAGCTCGTCGGGGTCGGCGGCCACGAGGACGGCGGGCTCGACGGCGTAGCGCTGCTCGAGCCGCTTCCAGATGGTCTCGGCGGCCTTGCCGGAGAGCTGCTGCCCCACGATGGAGCTCACCAGCGTGGGGTAGGCGGGCCGCACCTCGGCGGCGTGGGGGCGGAAGGGGGCGGGGCCGAAGCGCCGCTGGAGTTCGGCCATCCGCGGGTCGGCGAACTCGACCGCGCCGTTCGCGGCCGCCGCCTTCTGCCGCTGGGGCCTAGACAAACCGCACCCCGGCGCAGGTGGTTACCTTGCCCTGGTACAAAAACGTCACCTGGCGCAGCGCCGACTCGAGGTCGAAGGGGGTGAGGGCGCTGGTGCCGTCCTCGGGCAGCACCACATCGTACCAGCGCAGCGCCGCGCTGCCCGCCGTGTGCAGTACGCAGATGTTGGCTACCGTTCCCACGATCACCACGTGCCGGACGCCCCACAGGTGCAGCAGGTGCTCGAGCTGGGTGCCGTAGAAGCCGTCGTAGCGGGCCTTGCGGATGACGGTCTCGTCGGGGCGGGGCTTGAGCGCGTCCACGATCTCGGCGCCCCAGGTGTTGTGCACCACGTGGCGGGGCCAGATGTTGAACTCGGGGTCGTCCTCGGGGTGCCAGTCCTGGGTGTAGACCACCCGCACCCCGGCGGCGCGGGCGCGCTCGAGCAGCCCCGCGATGGCGGGTAGGGTCTTGGGCGCGTCGGGGACGAAGAGCGTGCCCTCGGGCTCGACGAAGTCGTTCTGCATGTCCACGATGATGAGCGCGGTTTCCTGGGCCGGTAAGCTGACCTGGGGGTGACGGGGGATTTCCGGAACTTCAACCATGGCTCTCTCCACCCCTATTCTAGATTGGGAGCGTGACATGGACTTCAAGGTTTCCTGGCGCGAAGCGCTGATGCTGGGCGCAACCGTGGCGTTGCTGGTCGCCGGGTTCGAGGCCAAGGCCCTGGGGCTGTGGGCGGCCCTGGCGCTGAGCCTGCCCTTCGGCCTGCTGGCCGCGCTGCTGTACAAAGCGCTGATGCCCCTGCTCCTGCGGCGGCTGGCCCAGGGCCGCGGTCCCGAGCCGCTGGAGGACGAGCCGGAGGAAGGTCAGGGGCCTCGAGACTGAGGCCCTGGTTTGGCACCGTGCGCGGTATCTTCGCGAGCCAGAAAGCGTTCCAGCGAAGAGAAAACCCCTCTCCCGCTGGGAGAGGGGCTGGGGTGAGGGGACCGTTGACCCTCGACCCTCGCCATTGACACGTTTTCGCGCCCGGCGTTGGGCGTTCGACGTTCGGCCCAGTTACCTGCGGCCAATGAGCCTCCAGGCCGTCGGCAGCAGCGCCGCGGCGATGACCGCCTTGACCAGGTCGCCGGCCAGGAAGGGGATCATCCCGGCCTGGAGCACGGCCTCGACGCCGGCGTACTTGCCGATCCCGGCCAGCATGTAGCCCAGCCAGGGCACGCCCAGCGCGTAGATCACCAGGTTCGCCAGCAGCATGGCGAGGAGGGTCTTCCAGGGGCTGCGGTCGGTGCCGAAGCGCTCGACCAGGTAGCCCACCAGGAAGGCGGCCAGCGGGAAGGCGACTAAGTAGCCGGCGGTGAAGGACGTGGCGGCCCAGGTCTTGCCGCCCGCGAACACCGGGAGCACCAGGCCCTCGAGCAGGTACGCCACCAGGGCCAAGAAGCCCAGGCGGCTGCCCAAAGCGGCGCCCACCAACAGCACGCCCAGGGTCTGGAGGGTGATGGGCACGGGCTGGGTGGGGATCGAGGCCTGGGCGCACAGCGCCACGAAGAGGCTGCCGCCGAGCACCAGCAGCAGGTCGCGCAGGGCGCTGCGGGTGGGGAGCAGGGTCTTGACCAGGGGCGTATAGGGCAGGGTCTGGGTCGGGTTCATTGGATTCATCGCTCAGCCTCCTAATCTACCGATGAGGGATACGTCGCCAGCGGCGATCCGTTCAGTTCCGCCCTGAGACTCTACCACCAAGGCCCCGTCCTCGGCTAGGTCCAGCGCCCGGCCCTGCATCTCCCCGCGCGGGGTGCGGATGCTCACCTCCTTCCCCAAGGTCACGCTGTACTTTTTCCAGTGCTCCAAGATGCGCTCGGGCTTGGAAAGGTTCTCGTACTGGTTCTCCAGCTCCTCGAGGATGCCCGCCAGCAAGTCGGCCCGGTTGACCGGCATGAACTCGCTCAGCGCGGCCGCCGCGGGGGGCACGGGCGGCAGGACGTTGAGCCCGATCCCCAGGACCACCACGCCGGGCACGGGGCCCCCTGCCTTGGCCTCGACCAGGATCCCGGCCAGCTTGCGCCCGTCGGGGGCCAGCAGGTCGTTGGGCCACTTGAGCCCGCCCAGGCCCACCGCCTCGCGCAAGGCCACCCCCACCGCCAGCGGCAGCAGGGCGACGGGAACCCGGGGGCGCAGCAGCAGCGAGAAGGTCAGGGAGGCCCCGGGCGCGCTCACCCAGGGGCGGCCCATCCGCCCCCGGCCCGCGGTCTGGCGCTCGGCGAGGACCACCGCGCCCTCGGGGGCGCCCTCCTCGGCCCACCGCCGCAGCTCGTCCTGGGTGCTGGTGGTGTGGCCCAGGTAGCGGTAGGGCTGGCCGAAGCTGCCGCGCAGGCGGGGGGCCAGGAGGTGGGGCAGCGGGGTCCCCGGCGCTACCCGCACCCCCAGCGCCTTGGAAACCTCGACCGGGTAGCCCTCGTGGACCAGGCGCTGCACCAGGTAGCGGGCCTGGTCGCGGTCAACGCCGAGTTGTTCGCCCAGGATCCGGCTGGGCTGGAACTGTTCGCCGAGCAGGTTCAACAACCGGTGGTGCACGCTCCTATGCTACCGTTCCAGGGTCGGCGGGCGCACGCTCCACCCTTTAGCTGACCTCAATCCTCCTCCCCGGGCGCTAAGCTGGAGCCGTGCACCGGTTCTTCTGGCTTCCCCTGCTGGGGATGGCCTGGGCAGCCCCGCTCCTGCCGGCAGGGACCCTCCAGGGCCACCACAGCCCCGCCGGGGCGCTCGCGCTGAGCCCGGACGGCCGGACCCTGGCCGTCGCCGCCGACGCCTACGTGCAGCTTTTCGGCCCCGACGGGCAGCCGCGGGGCCTGCTGAGCGGCCACCTCGACACCGTGCGGGCGCTGAGCTTCAACCCCGACGGGACCCTCCTGGCGAGCGGGTCGGCCGACAACACCGTGCGGCTGTGGCGGCCGCAACCCGGCCCGGCGCTGCGCACCTACCGGGGCCACTCGGGCGAGGTCTGGGGGCTGCGCTTCAGCCGCGACGGGCGCAGCGTGCTGAGCGCCGCCTCCGACGGGGAGGTGCGGCTGTGGGGCCTCGAGGGCCAGACCCTGCGCACCTACGCGGGGGCCCGGGGCTGGGTCTACGGCCTGGCCTTCGCCCCGGGCGACGAGTACTTCGCCAGCGGGGGGCTCGAGGGCGTGGAGCTGTGGCACCGGCAGACCGGGCGCCCGCTGCCCCTGCTGGGGCCGCAGGGGGTGCACGCGCTCGACTGGGGCCGCAAAGGGCTGCTGGCGACCGGCGACCGCGGGGGCGTGATCCGGCTGTGGGGCCCCCAGGGGCAGCCCCTGGCCCAGATCCCGGCCCACGGCCAGGTGGTCACGGCGCTCGCCTGGAACCCCGCGGGCGACCGGCTCCTCAGCGGCGGCCAGGACGGCAAGATCGCTGTGTGGGACGAGAAGGGCCGCCCCGTGCAGGGCTGGACGGGCCCCTCGGTGCTGTGCCTGGCCTGGGGCCGCGGGGGCGGGGTGATCAGCGGCCACGACGACGGCCGGGTGCGGCTGTGGGGCCCGGAGGGGAAGCTGGTGCGGGCCCTCGAGCCCGTCGCCGCCTCGGTGAGCGCGCTGGCCCACAGCCCGGACGGGCGCTTCGTGGCGAGCGGCGGCCAGGACAAGGAGGTGTGGCTGTGGGACCGCCAGGGCCGCGTGCTCCACAAGCTGCGGGGGCACGAGCTCGAGGTCGGCGTGCTGGCCTTCTCCCCCGACAGCCGCCACCTCGCCAGCGGCAGCGCCGACGGCACCGTCCGCGTGTGGGAGGTCGCCGGCGGGAGGCTGCTCCAGACCCTCGGGCGCCACGGGGACGGGGTTTCCGCCCTGGCCTGGCACCCGGCGGGCAAGGGGCTGGCGAGCGGCGGGCGCGACGAGGTGATCAAGCTGTGGGAGTGGCGCAGCGGCAAGCTCCTGCACGACTGGCGCGGCCACGAGTTCGACGTGACCGGCCTGGCCTGGGTCGGCGAGGGCTTCGTCAGCGCCGGCGCCGACCAGACCCTGGCGTGGTGGGACGTGCAGGGGCGGCCCCTGCGGCGGGTGCTCACCGAACAGGGCGCGCTCTACAGCCTGGCGCTCGACCCCAAAGGCACCGTCCTCGCCACGGGCGGCTTCGACGGCACGGTGCGGCTGTGGGACGCCCGGAGCGGGAAGCCCCTGCGCACCCTCGAGGGCCACACCAGCGCGGTGCAGGCCCTGGCCTGGGGCCCGGACGGCGAGCTCGCCAGCAGCGGCTGGGACAAAACCGTGAGGGTCTGGGAGGCCGCGAGCGGCACCCTCGAGCAGACCCTCGTCGGCTTCGTGCGCCCGGTCTACGGCCTGGCCTGGCCCGCCTCGGGGCTGGTGGTGGGCAGCGGGACGCTGGGGCGCGGGGGGACGCTGAGCGTGTTCAGGGCGAAGTAGCCCCCGGCAAGGGGTGCTTTCCGACGTGCCGGCCCAGCCTCCGGCGCAGGACAAACGCGCACCCCGCCCCGGCCGCGCCCAGCAGCAGGGGAAGCGCCAGCAGGCCGGGCGGCCACCCCGGGCCGGAGAGCTCGAGCCGCTGCCGGTACTCCAGCCGCTTGGCCGCGAACAGCGCCGTGGGCAAGTTCTCCTGCCGGGCGAGGTCCTGCAAGGCGGGGTCGAAGGCGAAGGCGGGGGCGGCGTGGAGGTAGGTGATCCCCGCGCGGGGCTGCCGGGCGGCCAGATGGCCCCTGGCCTCCGGGTCGAGGTCGCCGGCGGCGCCGGGGACGAGGACGCGGTCCACGGGGGGCAGGCCGGCGGGGGTGTAGCGCGGCACGAGGTAAAGGCCGTGCCTCGAGCGCACCGCGCCCGTCCCGAAGGTGTGGAGGGTGTGGGTGAAGGAGCCCGCGTGCACGTCGAAGACCGCGGCGAGCTCGAGCTCCCCGACCCCTGCGTACAGCCACACCCCGGCCTCGCGCTTGCGCCACTTGAAGGCGGTGTTGAGCAGGTAGATGCCGTCGGGGGGCCGGAAGGTGAAGGGCTGCATCCTGGGGTCGCGCAGGAATTCGGGGGTGGGGTAGTGAATCCTCCGGGCCACAGCTTGGGCCATCGCCGGGCCGTGGCGCTTGGCGAGCAGGTAGAGGGTGGCGTCGATGCCCGACAGCAGCCCGGCGGAGGTGAGCACCGTGCCCGCATCGACGTAACGCACCCCGGCCCGCCAGCGCACCCTCGGGTAGCGGGCCGCCAGCCGGCCCAGGTCGGCCCAGTGGGTCGTGGCGTCTTTCCCGTCGAGCACGCCCGCGGCCGCCAGCACCTCGGCGCCGGTGCACCAGGAGAACAGCAGCGTGGCGCGGGCCTGTTCCCGCAGCCACTCCAGCACCGGCCGGTTGGCGGGCGACCCGACCTCGAGCATGGCCGGGACCACCACGACGTCGGGGGCACGGCCCAGCAGCGCCTCGAGCTCGGCGAAGGCGAAGTGGGGCAGGAGGTCGAGGTTGCCGCTCAGGGTGCGCAGGGCCCGGCTCGAGGCCACCGCGTACACGTTGTAAGCGCCCGTCTGCGCGAACAGGGCGTAGGGCCCCAGCACGTCGGTGACCTCGCTCACCCCCTCGCCCAGCACGACGGCCACCGTAGGCTTGCGGGGGTCGTAGGGCGGGCGGGCGGCGGGTTCCGCACGGCTCACGAGCTCGCGGGGCGCGGGGGACATGGTGGCGCGCATGGACGCCCACGAGCCCAGGCCCCCCGCGATCAAGACCGGGAGCAAAAAGGCCAGGGAGTACAGCAGCACGGCCAGGGCCCGCCTCATGCCCGGCCCCTCTGGCGCGCCGCCGAGGGCGCAAAGCCGAACTCCCGGCTCCACAGCCGGCGGAAGTGGCGCACGTCGGCGAAGCCGGTCTTGACGGCCACGTCCTCGATGCTGAGCTCGGGGTTGTGCAGCAGGGTGCGGGCGAGCTCGAGGCGCAGCCGCTGCCGGTAGGCGGTCAGGGTCAGCCCGGTGGCCTCGCGGAACGCCCGCGACAGGCTCCGCACGCTCATGCGGGCCGCCGCGGCGACCTGCTCGAGCGAGACGGGCTCGGCGAGCTTCTCCAGCAGGAAGTCCTGCGCGCGGTGGACGCCCGGGTGGAGGTGGGTGCGGTACTGGAGGAACACGCTGGTCTGGGCGTGGGTGCCGTTGCGGCGCAGGTAGACCACCAGCAGGCGGGCCACCTGCGCGGCGAAGAGCGGGCCGTGCTCCTGCTCGACGACGGACAGGGCCATGTCGATGCCCGCGGCGATCCCGGCGCTGGTGGTGACGGGGCCGTCGTGGGTGAAGAGGACGGCGTCCTGGACGCGGGCCAGCGGGTAGCGCGCCCGCAGGGCCTCGATGGCCGACCAGTGCGTGGTGCAGCGCCGGTGGTCGAGCAGCCCGGCCTCCCCCAGCACGAAAGCCCCGGTGCAGACCGAGACCAGTTGGGCCCCGGCGGCGTAAGCCCCGCGCAACCACTCCCGGACGGCGGGCTCGAGGCGCAGTTCCCCCGTGGCGTAGCGGGCCAGGTCCATGCCCGGGATCAGCACCCGGTCGCGCGGGCCGGCCGGGGGGAGGGGCTCGAGGCGGGCGAACGCGAGCCCCTGAGCGCTCACCAGCTCGGGCTGGTGGGCGCAGAAGGCGAGCGAGTAATTCGCCCCCAGCGAGGCCGCGGCCGCGAAGACCTGGGCCGGGCCGGCCAGGTCGAGCAGGTTGACCTCGGGGAGCAGGAGGAAAAGGACGCGGCGGGAGGGTTCGGGAGGGAAGGGGTGGGGGGTCATAGGCAGGCTCCAGGGGTCATGATGCGTCAATGGTGCCCGCCCCTGCCTGCCCCTCGCAAGGGCTGATCCGACCGGCGACCGGACGGATTGCGCCAACCCCTAGATGAACCCCTTCCCGGGCTCGAAGAAGGGGACGGGGGCAGGGGCGGGCGGCTCTCAGCCGGCCGCCTTTGGCCCTTCACTCCCGCTCGAGGGGCCACGGCCGCCCGTACGCCCGCACCTCGCTGCCCTGGAAGGCGTGCTCGAGCAGCCGCCGCAGGTAGCGGCCTGCCTCGGGCAGCAGGCCGGTGCAGCCGGCCTGGGCGTAGACGAAGGCGTAGCGGGGCCAGCGGGGGGACTGGGAGAAGGCCACGCTCCCTTCGTACTCGGGGTAGCTGGCGTAGAACTCGGCCAGTAGGGCCTCGAGCGTCTCCCTCGCCTCGGGCAGGGCGTGCTCCTCGGGCGGGCGCACCCACAGCGTGACCACCTTGAGCGCGTTCACCGGCTCACCCTCCAGGCGTAGGGGGAGCGGGCCAGGAGTTCGGCCAGGCGCTTGGCCCCCTCGGCCAGCCGGGGGCCGGGGCGGCCTAAGTAGGCTTCCTCGAGGGGGAACACCTGCCGGTAGCGGAGGGCGGGGATGTCGAGCTCCCGCTTCAGCGCCACCTCCGGCCGCAGCTTGCGCACCCCGCACCAGGAGACGGTGATCAGGTCGGGCGCGGCGGCCTCCACCTCCTCGGGGGTCAGGGGCTTGGAGCGCACGTCCAGGTGGGCGAAGGCGTTCTCGGCCCCCAGCGCCTCGAGCAGCCCCGTCACCCAGCTCCGGCGCCCCGCCGCGATCATGGGTCGCGGCCACCACTCGACCATCACCCGCGGGGGCCGCACCCAGCGCGGCAGGCTCCCCCGGGCCTGGGCGATCATCCGGCGCATGGCCCGCACCACGTGCTCCCCCTGGCGGGGCACCTCGAGCCACCGTGCCACCCGCTCGATGTCGGCGTACACGTCCTGCAGGCTCTCGGGGTCGAGCACCTCGTAGGGGATCCCCCGCTCGGCCAGCCCCTGCACCACGCGCTCCATGCCCGGCACGCTCAGGCTGGCGAGCACCAGGTCAGGACCCAGGCGCTCCACCGCGTCGAGGTCCACCCGGAGGTCGGGGCCCACGCGCGGCAGTTGCCGCACCTCCTCCGGGAAGTCGGAGTGGTCGTCCACCCCCACCAGCCGGTCCAGGCAGCCCAGCGCCCAGACGATCTCGGTGTTGGATGCGGTCAGGCTAACGATGCGCATGTGCTGCATATGGCGTTCGATGCTCAGGGTCGAGGGCCAAGGACTGAGGCGTCTTGCGTTTTGGGTATCGCGTGCGGCGTACGACCTAGGGCATGCATTTAGCGTTTCGCGTCTTGCGTTTTGCGTAGGACGTACGACGTACGACGTAGGACACGCGTTTAGCGTTCGGCGTTCGGCTGCCGACCGTCGGCGCTTCTAACGGCGCTTCTTGACCAGCCACCTCTCCTCGTGGAAGCCCTCGCGCTGGTTGACCACCCGCGCCAGCGTGAACAGCAGGTCGGAGAGGCGGTTGAGGTAGCGCATGGCCTCGGCGTTGACCTCTTCAGCGTGCATCAGCTCGACCACCCGGCGCTCGGCCCGGCGCACGACGGTGCGGGCGAGGTGCAGGGCGGCGGCGGCGGCGTGGCCGCCGGGGTGGATGAAGCCGGTGAACTTGGGGGCCTCCTCCTGGTAACGGTCGATGAGGGCCTCGAGCCTCGCCACGTCCTCGGCGTCGATGCGGGCGAGGTTCTTCTCGTAGGGGCCGCCATAGCGGGTGGCGAGGTCGGCGCCGAGGTCGAAGAGGGCGTTCTGGACGTACTCGAGGTCGGCCTGAACGTCGGGGTGGGCCTCGCCCAGGGCGGCCCGCGCCACGCCGATGGCGCTGTTGGCCTCGTCCACCGTGCCGTAGGCCTCGACCCGCGGGTGGTCCTTGGGCACCCTCTCGGCCCCGTAGAGCCCGGTCTCCCCCCGGTCGCCGGTCTTGGTGTAGATCTTCATAGCCCCAATCTACCCCCAGCCGCACGGCCCCACCACCGCCGCGCCGCACAGTTGCCCCGCCCAAGGTCAGTCAGGGTACACACGTCCCGCGCGCGATGGCCTAGCGTAGATCCAGTCGTATGAGCCTGCCCATCGCTTTCCTGGCCGGGATGCTGTCCTTCCTCTCCCCCTGCGTGCTGCCGCTGGTGCCCACCTACCTGCTCTACTTGGGGGGCGACAAGGGCCGCCCGATCCGCAACGCCCTGTTCTTCGTGCTGGGCTTCAGCGCGATCTTCGTACTGCTGGGGCTGCCCTTCACCCTGCTGGGCAGCCTGCTCCTGGGCAGCCGCGACCTGCTGAGCAAGGTCGGGGGGGTGGTGCTGGTCCTGTTCGGCCTGTACATGCTGGGCCTCAAGCCCGCCTTCCTGACTCGAGCCGTCAGCCTGCGCTACCAGGGCGACACCCAGACCCCCTGGGGGGCCTTCGTGCTGGGCGTGGTGCTGGGCCTGGGCTGGACCCCCTGCATCGGCCCGGTGCTGGGGGCCATCTACACCCTGACCGCCGCGGGCGGCGGGGTCTCCCCCCTGCTGGCCTACGTGCTGGGCCTGGCTATCCCCTTCCTGCTGGTCGCGCTCTTCGCCGACCGGGTGCGGGGCTTCCTGCGCCGGGCGGCCCGGCTCTCCCACGCCTTCGAGGTGACGGCGGGGGTGGTGCTGGTGCTCATCGGCGTGCTGCTCGTCACCGACCAGTTCACCCTCCTCAACAGCTACCTGCTCAAGATCACGCCCCAGTGGCTCTTGGACCTCGAGAACGGCTTTTTGGGCAGGTGACGCACGCCGGCTCCTTGTGCGAACCGTTCCGGCTCGTTTAGGCTAAGCCCCCGATGAGCCCCCTGCTCGAGGCCCACTCCCTCGCCAAGCGCTACGGGCGCGACTGGGTGATCCGCGGCCTGGACTTCCGCCTCGAGCCCGGCGAGGTGGTCGCCCTGCTGGGCCCCAACGGGTCGGGCAAGACCACGCTGCTGCGCCTGCTGGCCGGGCTGATGCGGGCGAGCGGGGGTAAGGTCGTGCGGCAGGGCAGGGTGGGGCTGCTCGCCAACCCCCCGGCCTTTCACCGGCACTTCACCGGGGAAGAAAACCTCAGCTACGCGCTGCGGCTCGAGGGGCGCTCCCCCCAGCCCGCCGCCATCGCCGCCGCCCTGCAGGCGGTGGGGCTCCCGCCCGGCAAGGCGGTGCTGGGCTACTCCAGCGGCATGAAAAAGCGCCTGGCGATGGCCCGCCTGCGCCTCCAGCACCCCGACATCTGGCTCCTCGACGAGCCCGAGGCCGCCCTCGACGCCCAGGGGCGCGAACTGCTCGAGGCCCTGATCCTGGAGGCCAAAGGCTCCGGGGGCGTCGTGCTCGCCACCCACGACCGGGGCTGGGTCCAGCGCCTCGCCACCCGCACCCTCGAGCTCTCCCCCGCCGCCTGACGCCATGCCGCCACTTCCTGCCTGCTCAACCCACGATCAGCCCTCAACCCTCGGCACTCGGCGTTTTGCGTTTTGCGTTTTGCGTTTTGCGCTTTGCGTTCGGCGCCGGGCGCTGGGCGTTGGGCCTTCGACGTGCACGCCATGACCCTCCTCACCCGCGTCTTCTGGCTCGCCCTGCGCGACCTCACCCTCGAGCTGCGCGGGCGCACCGGCCTGCTGGCGGCGGTGTTCTTCCTTTTCACCATGCTGCTGATCCTGGGGCTGGCCTTAGGCCCCAGCCAGGACGACCTGCGCAAGGCCGCGCCGGGCGTGCTGTGGGTGGCGCTGGCCTTCGCCGGGAGCCTGCTGGCGGGGCGGGCGTTCGGGCTCGAGGTCGAGGACAACACCCTCGACGACCTGCTGCTCGTCCCGGGCAGCCGCGAGTGGGTCTACTACGGCAAGCTGCTGTTCCAGCTGCTGCTGCTGCTGATCGTGGGCGGTGTGCTGCTGTTCCTGACGGCGGGACTTTTCTACTTGCCGCTCTCGGCCTTGCCCGGCATCCTGGTCACGCTGGTGCTCGGCAGCATCGGCTATGCCTCCGTGTCCACCTTCTACGCCGGGATGCTGGCGCGGCTGCGCGGGCGTGAAGCCCTCCTGCCGCTGGTGCTGTTCCCGGTGGTGGTCCCGGTGGTCCTGGCCTCGGTGCGGGCGACGGCGTCGCTGGTGGAGGGGTTGCCCCTGGGCGAGGTGTTCAGTTGGTGGCAGTTGCTGTTGGTCTTCGATGTCATCTACGTGACCGTCTGCGGCCTGCTTTTCCCCTATGTTCTGGAAGGGTGACGTGAGCGGGGCACACCCGCCTCGAGCCGGCCTGGGCCTGCCGGTGCCCTCAGAGTGCCTGGAGGGGTATTCCTCACACCCGTCTTGTCCGAGAATGGCGTAAGAAGAGCAAGGAGATTGCCATGAAGCAGAGCAAACGTCTGGACCTCCTGACCCTGGGTTCGCTAGGCCTGGGCCTGCTGACCCTGGGGGTCGGCGCTTTCCTGGCCTTCACGGCCCCCCCGGCCACCGAGCAAGGCCACGTCTACCGGATCATCTTCCTGCACGTGCCTTCGGCCTGGGTGGGGCTGGTAGCCCTGTTCATCGCGGTGGCGTACTCCGTCCTCTACCTCGCTACAGGCAAGCCCCACTACGACCGCGTGGCGACCGCCGTGATCGAGGTGGCCCTGCTGTTCCTGAGCCTCACGCTCTTGTCCGGGATGCTGTGGGGGCGGCCCACCTGGGGGGTCTACTGGACCTGGGAGCCCCGCCTGACCACCTTCGCCATCCTGCTGGTGGTCTACATCGGCTACTTCGTGGTGAGAAGCGCCATCGAGGACCCCGAGCTGCGGGGCAAGGCCTCGGCCGCCATCAGCATCCTGGGCGCGATCAACGTGCCCATCACCTACATGTCGGTCAAGTGGTGGCGCAGCCTGCACCAGACCCAGACCTTCGACCTCACCACCGGGCGCAGCAACTTCGACGCGGCCATGCTCCCCGCGCTGCTGTTCAACATCGCGGCGCTCACCTTGCTGTTCGTGGCCTTCGTGCGCATCCGCAGCCTGCTGGCCGAGCGTGAGTCGGTGAAGCAGGAGATGAACCCCCAGGCGGGGTAGTAGAGGTAGGGCTTTATGGACAACAGCATCCTGCAAAACCCCTTCAACCCCTTCGTGGTGTGGACCTACGTCATCGGCTATGCCACCTTGCTGGGCTACCTGGGCTACTTGCTGTGGCGCTACAGGCGGGAGAAGTGAAAGGGACGCCAGCCGCAAACGTCGATGGTCGATGGGCGATGGTCGAAAGCCGCAGGACCTCGAGGGTCGAGGCGTTTTGCGTCTTGCGTTCGGCATTCGACGTGAACCGGAGGTTCATTTGAAACCCAAACACATCTTCGGCATCGTGGTGGTGGTAGGGGCCCTGGCCTACTTGATCTTCGGGGGGCTGGGGCAAAACCTGGTCTACTTCTACACGCCCAGCGAGTGCCTGCAAAACCAGGCCAACTGCCAGAGCCGCCCGGTGCGGCTGGGCGGGCTGGTCAAGGCCGGGACCGTGGACTACGACAAGGACACCCTCGACCTGCGCTTCGTCGTCACCGACGGCGTGACCGAGTTCCCCGTGCAGGCCAAGGGCACGCCCCCCGCGCTCTTCGGCGAGAACCGGGGCGTGGTGATCGAGGGGAAGTTCCAGGGGGGCACCTTCGTCAGCACCAACCTGCTGGTCAAGCACTCCGAGGGCTACCAGGCCCCCAAGGAGGGCTATACCCCCGAGCAGATCCGCAAGCTGATCGAGGAGGCGGAGTGAGGGCCGGCGGCGAACGCCCGAACCGGCGGGTTTCCGACGCTGAACCTGCGGCGTCCGGCTCCTGGCGCACGCTGCCCGGCGCCGGGCGTCCCCGAAGGGGGCTTTCATGACCCCCGGCTTCCTGGGCGGGGTCGCGCTGCTCGCCGCGCTGGTGCTGTCGCTGGTGGGGCTGGTGCTGGCGGGGCTTTCCTGGTGGGCGCAGGACCGGCGCTACCTCGAGGCCGCCCGCCGCGTCGCCCCCGTGGCCTTCCTCTCGGCGGCGGTGAGCTTCGGGGCGCTGGAGTGGGCGCTGCTGACCCACGACTTCAGCGTGCGCTACGTGGCGCTGCACCACTCGCTCAAGGACCCGCTGTGGGTGACGCTGGTGACGCCCTGGGCCGCGCTCGAGGGCTCCATCTTGCTGTGGGGCACCCTGCAGGCGATGTACACCTGGCTGGTCTCGAGGCGGGTGCAGGTGCAGGGCTCGGCGACGGCCGGCCGCACCCTGCTCCTCGACCCCTGGCGGGCCCCGGTGGCGCTGGGGGTGCTCTTCGCCACCCAGGTCTTCTTCTTCGCGGTGATGGTCTTCGTGGCCCACCCCTTCGACGCGGTGCCCAACCCGCCCGCCGACGGGCGCGGCACCAACCCGCTGCTGCAGAACCACTGGATGATGGCGGTGCACCCGGTGCTGATGTACCTGGGCTTCGTGGGGCTGTCGGTGCCCTTCGCCTACGCGGTGGCCGCCATGGTGGCCCGCCGCTACCAGAGCTGGATCTTCGAGACCCGCTGGTGGACGCTGGTGGCCTGGGGCTTCCTCACGGCCGCCATCTTCGCGGGCAAGTGGTGGAGCTACGAGATCCTGGGCTGGGGCGGCTACTGGGCCTGGGACCCGGTGGAGAACGCCTCGATCATCCCCTGGCTGCTGGCGACCGCCTTCCTCCACACCACGCAGGTGCAGGAGCGGCGGGGCATGTTCAAGCCCTGGAACTTCGCCTACATCACCTTGGCCTTCGCGGCCACGGTCTTCGGCACCTTCCTGACCCGCTCGGGCGTGGTCCAGTCGGTGCACGCCTTCGGCGACGGCCCGGTGGGCAGCCTGTTCCTGGCCTTCCTGCTGGGCGTGCTCGCGCTGGGGCTGGGCCTGTTGAGCAAGGTCAGCGGCGAGGTGCGCGACGCGGGCGAGGTGCGCTGGCGCACCCGCGAGGGGGCCTTGCTGGCCGGCTCGCTGCTCTTCGGCACCATGGCCTTCGTGGTGGTCATCGGCACGGTGTGGCCGCTGGTGGTGGAGGCGCTGAGCGGGGCCAAGGTCTCCATCGGCGCGCCCTTCTTCAACCAGGTCTCGGCCCCGCTGGGCGTGGCGGCGCTGCTGCTGATGGGGGTCGGGCCGGTGCTGCCGTGGCGCAACACGGGCGGGGAGATCCGGCGCAACCTCGTCGTGCTGGGCGTGGCGCTGGCGGCGGGCACGGCGGCGGGCCTGGTGCTGGGCCTGACGCTGGGCGTGGCGCTGGCCGTGGGCCTGTTCGTCTATAACCTCGCGGCCGTGGCCTTGATGGTCGGGCAGGGGGTGCGGGAGCGCTCGAGGGCGCTGGGCATCCCGGGCGGGCGGGCCTTCCTCGAGCTGGCCTCGAGCTCGCGCCGCCGCTTCGGCAGCCACGTCGTGCACGTGGGCTTCGCGCTGGCCGCCCTCGCCATCGCCTTCAGCCAGACCTACCGCTTCGAGGAGTCCAAGACGCTGCGCCTGGGGCAGAGCTGGCAGACCGCCGGGGTGGAGATGACCCTGCGCAACGTGGGGGTCGAGGACCAGGGCAACCGCCAGTCGGTGTACGCCCGGGTCGAGGTGCGCGGCCTAGACCGCCGGGGCCTGTGGGCCGACGGCACCTACACCACCCGCCTCAACTTCTACCCCCAGATGGGCAACCAGGGCCTGCACGCGCCCGACCTCAAGTACACCCTCTACAACGACTACTACCTCATCCTCCAGGCCTTCGACACCGAGCGCGGGCAGTGGGCCACGCTCCGGCTGGTGGTCACGCCGCTGGTGCTGTGGCTGTGGGTCGCGGGGGCGGTGATGGCGCTGGGCACGCTGTACATCCTCTGGCCCAGCCCCGCGCCCCAGCGGCAGCAGGCCCCGGGGGGTGCCCCCGCATGAGGCGCTTCTGGCCTTTGCTGGTGCTGGCGCTGGGCGGGCTGTTCTGGTGGGGCCTGCAGCGCCCCGACCCCAACGCCCTCCCCTCGGTGCTGGTGGGCAAGCCCGCGCCCGCCTTCGAGCGGCCGCTGCTGCAGCCTTACCGCGCCGAGTGGGGCGAGCGGCTCGAGCTGGGCGAACACCTGGGCTCCAAGCCCGTCCTGGTCAACTTCTGGGCCAGTTGGTGCCTGCCCTGCCGCGACGAGGCCCCGCTGCTGGAGGCCTACTGGCGCCGCTACCGCGACCGGCTTCTGATCCTGGGCGTCAACGTGCAGGACACCGAGGCCAAGGCGCTGGAGTTCATCCGCGAGTACGGCCTGAGCTTCCCCAGCGTCTTCGACCCCAAGGGCACGCTCGGCGTGGACTACGGCACCTACGGCGTCCCCGAGACCTTCGTCATCGACGCCGCGGGCAAGGTGCTGCAGCGCCACGCGGGCCCCGTCAACGAGGCGGTGTTGCGGGACATGCTCCGCAAGGCCGGGCTGGAGGGGCTGTGAGGCTCGCCCTGCTGCTGCTGACGCTGCTGGGCCTGGCCTAGCAGCGTCAGCAGCAGGGCGAGCCTCACAGCC
>NZ_QXDL01000086.1:0-16142 GCF_003574345.1 Calidithermus terrae | reverse complement strand
GGTGGGGTGGTCGTACGTCGTACGCCGAACGCAAAACGCAAAACGCAAAACGCAAAACGCCTTGGCCCTCGGCCTTCGGCCTCCTATAAGATGACCCCGTGCAACTCGGCGTGTTGTTGAGCCCTGGTTTTCTCGAGGCCGAAGCTGCGTTAGCGCTGGAAGTGGCCCGACTTTTGAAGTGGGAGGCCTTCACCCTGGCGCGGGGGAGGACGGCGCTCGAGGGGGCCGGGGGTTCGGTCTGGACCCCGCGCTACGTGCTGGGCGCCCGTACGGCCTTCGACGTTCTCGTGATCCCCGGCGGCCCGCAGATGAGCAAGCTGGGCCGCGACCCCGACCACCAGGACTGGTTCGCCCAGGTCTGGGAGGGCTTGCGGGCGGTGTTCGCCGGCTCCAACGCCGCGCTGATGCTGCTCGAGCTCGGCCACCTCCAGCGCTCCCAACCCCTAGCTGCCCACCCCCTCGCGCTCGAGGCCCTGCGCGAACAAGGCTTCCGGCCCGAGCCCAAGCCGGTGCTCTGGCAGGGCAAGGTCTGCACCACGCGGGGCTACCTCGAGCTGGCGCGGGCGCTGCTGGAATGGGCCGGCTTCTCGGAAGAGGCCAGGGCGCACCTGGGGCTGTCGGTTTGAGGAATGTCGATGGTCGATAGCCGATAGCTGATAGCTAAACGCCGGGCGCGGGTCGTACGTCCTACGGCGTACGTCGTACGCCAAACGCCAGACGCGAGACGCCAGACGCCTTGTTCCCCTTTAGCAAGGGGGGTTGGGGGGATAGCCCCTCCCCGCGTGCGGGGAGGGAAGGGGTGGGGTCAACCACGAGCCTTTCGCTGATAGCTGATAGCTGATGGCTTACAGCTTTCCCTGGTACGCCAGGTCCAGAATCTCGACCGTGTGGTACATCGGGATTTCGTGCCCCAGCTTGCGCAGGTGGCTCTGAATTTGGGTAAAGCAGCCGATGTTGCCGGTGGCGATGGCCTGGGCGCCGGTGGCGAGGATGTTGCGGGCCTTGCGTTCGCCCAGCGTGGCGGCGATGGCGGGCTGCTCGAGGTTATAGGTCCCGGCGCTGCCGCAGCACAGCTCGCCTTCGGGGATCTCGAGCAGCTCGAGGCCCGGCACCGAGCGCAGCAGCTTGCGCGGCTCGGAGCGCACCTGCTGGGCGTGAGCGAGGTGGCAGGCGTCGTGGTAGGCCACCTTGAGGGGCTGCTTGAGGGCGGGGGGCTCGAGCAGGCCCAGGTTGGCGAGGAAGACCGACACGTCCTGCACGCGCTTGCTAAAGGCTTCGGCGGCCGGGTGCTCGGGCTCGCCCACGAAGAGCAGGCCGTACTCCTTGAGCCCCGAGCCGCACCCGGCGGCGTTGGAGAGGATGGCGTCCACGTCGGCGGGGAAGGCCTCCAGGTTCTGCCGGGCGAGGCCGATGGCGCGGCTGCGCTCGCCGGTGTGCAGGGCGGCGGCCCCGCAGCAGGCCTGGCCCCTGGGGATGAGCACCTCCACGCCGTTCTCGGCCAGCACCCGCAGGGTGGCCCAGTTGAAGTTGGGCTTGAGCACCTGCTGGGCGCACCCGGTCAGCAGCGCGACGCGGGCGCGGCGGGGGCCCTTGGCGGGGAAGAACTCGGGCAGGGGAGGGGCGGGCTCGAGGCGGTCGGGGAGGAGCTCGAGCGGCGCTTGCAGGGCCTTGGGGAGCAGCGGCTTGAAGACCTTGCCGATCTTGCCGAGCTGGGCGGCGGCGCGGAAGCGCTGGGGGTAGGGCAGCAGCTCCATGACGCCCAGGCGGAAGGCCTTCTGGAAGGGCGAGCGGTGGCGGCGGGGCTCGGCCCAGCCCCGGTAGGTGCTGACGAGCTCGCCGTAGGGCACGCCGGAGGGGCAGGCCGAGACGCAGCCCAAGCAGCCGAGGCACTTGTCGATGTAGGGGGCGGCGTCCTCAGGGTTCAGGTTGCCCTCGAGCACCTCCTTCATCAGGAAGATGCGCCCGCGGGGGCTGTCCATCTCCTCGCCCAGCACCTGATAGGTGGGGCAGGCGGGCAGGCAGAAGCCGCAGTGGACGCAGGCCTCGACGGCGTGGGCCATCACCTCGCCCTGCGGGCCGATGGATTGGGTGTCGATCTTGTGCTGCATAGCAATCAGGGGTCGAGCGAGAACCGCCGGGTGGGGTCGAGCGCGGCACGGACGCGGCGGGCGAAGCTGTGTTCCAAGTCTATCCCGAGCAGGGGCGACTTTAGCGTTTCCTTCACCGCGGGGTAGGCGTCGCCCCGCAGCACTATGCCGCAAAGCCCATGAGCTTTCAGCAAGCTATCCAGCTTTTCGGCGGCGTCGAGCCAGTTGAGGTAGAGCAGGTTCCCAGCAGCGACGTAGCGGCGGATCCCCGGGGGCAGGTCGCGCTCGAGCGCGGCGATCTTGCCGGGTTGGAGGGGCACCTTGACCAGGTAGCCGTGGCCCCACTCGAGCCGGCCCACGAAGCGCCAGTAGCCCCGCTCCCGCTCGCCCTCCATCAGCAGGGTGTGGGTGTCGGGGGGGTGGCCCAGGAAGGCCCGCAGGCGCTCGAGCCGGGAGGGCAGGGCTTCGGGCTGCCCGCCGAGGCGCAGCGTCAGGGTCGTGGGGTTGGTCTCGAGGTCGAGGGCGTAGAACTCCAGCGGCGAGGAGGCGAGCTCGTGCACGGCCTCGAGGGCGGGCTCGAGGCGCTCGAAGGTCACCTTGAAGGTGGCGGTGGCCCGGGGGGAGGGGAAGACCTTGAAGGCCAGCTCGACCAGCACCCCCAGTTGCCCCCGGCTGCCCACCATCAGCTTGGGCAGGTCGAAGCCGGCGGCGTTCTTGACCACCTTGCCGCCCCCGCGCACCGCGTTGCCCTCCCCGTCCACGAACTGCACGCCCAGGATGAAGTCACGCACCCCGCCGTAGCGCTGGCGCATCGGGCCAGAGAGCCCGGCCGCCACGGTCCCGCCCAGGGTGGCCCCCTGCTCGACGAAGGGCGGGTCGAAGGGCAGGTACTGGCCGTGCCGGGCCAGCAGGGCCTCGACCTCGGCCAGAGGGGTCCCGGCCAGGGCCACCAGCACGTACTCGGCGGGGTCGTACTCGAGCACCCCGCTCAGGCCGGTCATGTCGAGCACGGCCTGGCCCTCCCTCGGCGTGGAAAGGGCGGCCTTGGTGCCCCCACCCCTCGGCAGCAGCTTGGGGGTGGCCCTCACCGCCTCCAGGACCTCGGTGAGGGAGGTGGGCCTCACCCGGCCCTCCGCTTGCGCCACAGCGCGTGGGCCAGGCGGGCCTGCTCCTCCTGGTGCCCGTGCCAGACCGGGACTTCGTCGAGCTCCCAGTAGGCCAGGCCCAGGTCCTCGTGGGAGCCGCGCAGCTCGCCGCCCACCGCCTCGCAGAGGTAGACCGTGCTCACCAGGGTGAAGGCGGTGTACTCCTTCATGGGGAAGCGGGTGAACACGCCCACGAGCTCGAGCGGCCGCACCTCGAGCCCGGTCTCCTCCTTCGCCTCGCGCACGGCGCACTGCTCGGGGGTCTCGCCCACCTCCACCAGCCCGCAGGGCATGCACCAGCGGCGGTTGTCGCGGCGCAGCATCAGCAGGATGCGGCCCCCGGCGTCGAAGACGGCCGCGCCCGAGCCCACCTTGGGGGTCACGGCCCCGAGGTCCTTGAGCAGTTGCTCGCGCACCGCCTGCGGGGGGGCCTCGAGCAGCCGCCCGTAGTACTCGCTGGCGAGCTCGAGCAGTTGGCGGTAGCGCTCAGCGTCGTAGGGGTCCTTGCTGTAGTGAAGGCCGGTCTTGGCGATGGCCTGGATCTTCTCCAGCAGCGGCAGGGGGTCGGTGGTCATGCTATTCCCTCGAGAGGAGGCCCGCTTGCTCGAGCGGGTGGGGTCCGGAATGCCTGGGGGCACCTGTAGCAGCGGTGCCCTGGGGGAACATCTTGCCCCGGTTGGCGAGCTCGTCGGGGTCTAAGGCGCGGCGCAGGCGCTGCATGAGGGCGAGGTCGTTCTCGCTGAACATGGCGGGCATGTAGGCCCTTTTCTCCATGCCCACGCCGTGCTCGCCGGTGATGGAGCCGCCCAGCCCCACGCACAGCTTCAGGATCTCCCCGGCCAGCGCCTCGGCCTGCTCGAGCTGCCCCTTCACCTTGCCGTCGTAGAGGATGAGGGGGTGGAGGTTGCCGTCGCCGGCGTGGAAGACGTTGGCGACGCGCAGGCCGTACTGCTGGGAGAGGCGCTCGATCTCGAGCAGGGCCTGACCCAGCCTCGAGCGCGGCACCACCCCGTCCTGCACCAGGTAGTCCGGGCTCAGGCGGCCCACCGCCGAGAAGGCGGCCTTGCGGCCTTTCCAGATCTTCGCCCGCTCGTCGGCGTCCCGCGCCACCCGCACCTCGTAGGCCCCGGAGGCGGCGATGACCTCCCCCAGGTGCCTCGCCTCGGCCTCGACCTCGGGGGCCTCGCCCTCGAGCTCCACGATCAGCAAGGCCCGCGCGTCCATCGGGTAGCCCGCCTTCACCGCGGCCTCGGCGGCCTCGATCGCCAGGTGGTCCATGATCTCCATCGCCCCCGGCAACAGCCCGCTGGCGACCACCGCCGCCACCGCGTTGCCGGCCTTCTCGAGGCTGTCGTAGGCGGCCAGGACGGTGTGGTACTTCTCCGGCTTGGGCAGCAGGCGCAGGGTGACCTCCACCGCGATGCCCATCAGCCCCTCCGAGCCCACGAACAGCCCCAGCCAGTCGGGGCCGACGGCCTCGAGGCTCTGCGAGCCCAGCTCCACCACCTCGGCGTCCGGCAGCACCACCTTCGCGCCCAGCACGTGGTTGGAGGTCATGCCGTACTTCAGGCAGTGCGCCCCGCCGGAGTTGAAGGCCAGGTTGCCGCCGATGGTGCTCACGGGCTGGCTGCTGGGGTCAGGGGCGTAGTAGAGCCCGTAGGGCGCGGCGGCGTTGGAGACGTGGAGGTTGATGAAGCCGGGCTGCACCACCGCGACGCGCTCTTCGGGGTCGAGCTCGAGCAGCTTGTTCATGCGGTTGAGCCCGATCACCAGGCCGCCCTCGACGGGCAGCGACCCCCCCGAAAGGCTGGTGCCCGAGCCCCGGGCCACGAAGGGGACCTTGTGGCGCGCGCACCAGGCCACCGTCTGCACCACCTCCTCGGCGGTCTCGGGCAGCACCACCGCCAGGGGCCGGGCCCGGAAGGCGGTGAGCGCGTCCGACTCGTAGGGCGCGAGCTGGCCGGGCTGCACCAGCAGCCGCTCGGGCGGGTAGATGCGCCCCAATTCGCTCAGGGCAGGGTTCATGGGGTCCTCCTCGAGATCAGGATACGGTCTAAGGCCCGGTCGTCGCTGTGGGCGGGCCACGCTTGCACGGCGAGTGAGCGGCAGCATACTACCGCCCGGGCGCGCGGGTGAAGCGCCCATTGAAATTGTCCTCATGCCGGGCCGTATGCTGGGAAAGGAGGTGCATTTATGTGGCCGTTCGGTAAGTCGATTGCGGATCGGGTTAAGGACGCATTGAAGGAGCTGCGCATCACCCAGAACCTCGACCTCGACGTCAGGGAGCGCGGCGGGGTGGTGAGCTTTGCCGGGGAGGTGCCCAACGAGCGCTACCTGCGGCTGCTCGAGACCGTAGCCATGGGCGTCAACGGCGTGAAGAGCGTGGACACCAGCGGCGTGGTGTTCGCGGCATCGGCCCCCGAGCCCGAAGCGGCCACGGCCGAGCTCATCAAGGAGGCCGAGACCTCCTCGGCCATCGCCAAGGCCGTCTACAACAACATCCGCGCCAACGGCGAGCTCAAGGACGACCCCATCGACGTGCTGCAGAAGGGCACCGGGGTCGTCCTGCGCGGCGCAGTGGACAGCCAGCACGAGTACAACCTCGCGGTGCAGCTCGCGCAGGGCACCCCCGGCGTGGGCGAGGTGGACGCCAGCGGCCTCAAGGTGGTGGAGGGCGCCAAGCAGAAGGCCAAGGCCGAGGCGGGCTACGTCAACGTGCCCGACGAGTGGTACACCGTGCAGCCCGGCGACACCCTCTCCGAGATCGCCCTCAAGTTCTACGGCGACGGCACCCGCGAGTCCTACATGAAGATCGCCAGGGCCAACGGGATCGAGAACCCCGACCTGATCCGGGTGGGGCAGAGGTTGCAGATTCCGCGTTAGAGGGGTCGGTAGCCGGGCGCTGGGCGCGGGGCGCGGGTCGTACGTCGTACGTCCTACGCCAAACGCCAAACGCAAGACGCCCATTCTTTACCCCCCTTAGCAAGGGGGGTAGGGGGGATAAACCCTCCCCGCCGGCGGGGAGGGGTAAACCACGAGCCACAAGCTGACGGCTGACCGCTGAAAGCTGCCAGATGCGGGGCTCAGGTCGGTTTGCTCAGGGTGGCGACGTTCTGGTTGCCGCGCAGGATGTGGACGCGGACGCCTTCGGCCTCGAGCAGGCTTTTCTTCTTCAGCAGGCGCAGCATGCCGTCGGTCTTGCCGAACACCGGGCGGCCGCCCTCGCCGGGGCGCAGGTAGAAGCCTTCGGGCAGGGCGATGAGGTGGACGCGGCTGGCCCGCGCTCGCGCCCGCAGCGCGCCCTCGATGACCTCGCTCGAGGCCTCCTGCGTCAGCAGGATGAGGTTGACGCCGGGGGGCGGCACGGGGACCGCGCGGGGCTCGGCTTCGGGGTCGGCCAGGGCCAGGGCTTGCAGCATCCGGGCGAGGTGGTCGGTGCCGCGGCCAAGCCTGAGCTCGAGCCCCCCCACCGACAGCCCGAAGGCCAGCCCGTCGCGCTCGGCGGCGAGGAGCAGGCTGGCGGCGAGCGAGGCGGCGTGCTCGGCGTAGACCTCGCCCGGCTTGCCCTGCCCCTGCAGGTCGAGGTGCAGCCAGACCCCGCTGCTCTTGACCCTGGCGTACTCGCGCACCATGGGGCGGCCCTGGCGGGCGGTGGCCTTCCAGTGCAGCCGGTGCAGCGGGTCGCCCGGCGCGTACTCGCGCACCCCGGCGAAGCGGGAGGGGTCCTCGAGGCCCCCCGCCGCCTCGGGCCCGTCGGCCAGGAGGGTCAGGCGGAAGGCGGGGGAGTCGAGGGGGAAGGCCTCGGGGTAGGCCAGCACGCTCGAGCGCTCCTGCGGCAGGGACAGCTCGTGCTCGAGCAGCCCCAGCAGGTCCTTGACGAAGACCCGCACCCCCGGCAGCCGGTGTTCGCCCCGGTAGCGGGGGCTGTACTCCAGGGGCTCGCCGAAGCGGAACTCCCCCCACGCCAGGCCCCGCAGGCCGCCCGGCAGCAGCGAAAGCGAGCTCTGCCCCTCGCGCTCCAGGCGCACGTACACCGGCAGCGGGCTGTGCAGGCGCAGCTCGAGGGCCCCCTGCCCCTTGCGCCCCGGGAACAGCCGGGGCTGGTCGGCGCTGAGGCGCACCGTGCCCCGCACCAGCCGGGGGCTGTAGAGCAGCCCGGCCAGCAGCAGGAGCACGGTCACCAGCGCGAGCATCGCCGCTCCGCCCTGCGCCCGTTCACTCCAACCCCTCGAACAAGTCCTCCATCGGCCAGCGCGGGATGGGCCCCCGCGCCGCCCCCAGCGCGTAGTGCTCGTGGGTCTGGATCTCGCGCATCAGGGCGACGAACTCGGGGTCGGGGGGGTTGGAGACGGAGGCGAACTGCGAGACGTGGGCGCGGTTGGCCTGCCACTTGCGCTCGAGGTAGGGCTCCACGTTGAGCCGCACCGCGACGAGCCGGGGGTCCACGCCGAAGACCTTGGGGTCGTTCTCGCCCAGGAGGTTGGCGAAGCGCTCGCTCTGACGCATGCGTTCTAAGCTCGCCAGCGGCAGCACCCCGTAGAACAGGCGCTGGGGCGGGTTGGGCAGGTGGCTGCTGGAGAAGAAGGCGGCGGTGGTGGCCCGCTGCACCACCAGGTGATCGACGTGGCCGTAGCCGCCGTGGGGGTCGAAGGTGAGGATCACCTGCGGCTCGAGCCGGGCGATGACCTCGCGAATTCGCGCTTCGACCTCGAGCCAGCCCGCGTTCATCAGGGCCAGCGGGTTGTCCTGCTGCACGCGCTCCTTGCGCCCCGAGTCGTGGAAGCCCAGGAAGACGGGGGGCTCGATGCCCAGGATCTCGCAGGCCTTGCGCAGCTCCTGCTCGCGCAGGGCGCCGAGGTCGGCCACCTGGCCCAAGCTGGCGTCCTTGACCTGTCCGGCCTCGCCGCGGGTGGCGCAGGCCAGCACCACGCGGTAGCCTTTGGCCGCGTAGTGGGCGAGCGCGCCGCCGCTGAAGCCTTCGTCGTCGGGGTGGGCGTAGACCGCCAGGAGGGTTTTGGGCATGGGCTCACCTCGCTCAGGACTCTACCGGCACCGGCACCCGCTCGAGGATGACGTGCAACACGCTCTCGGGGGTGAGGCCCTCGAGCCGCGCCTCGTAGGCGAGGATCAGGCGGTGGCCCAGCACCGGGAAAACCGCGTCCTTGAGGTCGTCGGGGATCACGTAGTCGCGGCCCTCGAGCGCGGCCAGGGCCTGCGCGAAGCGCTCCAGCGCCAGCGCCGCGCGCGGGCTCGCGCCCAGCACCACGCCCTGCGCCTTGCGGGTGGCGGCCACGACCTCGAGCAGGTAGTCCTCCATCTCCGGGCTCACCCGCACCTTGCGCACGGCGCGCTGGGCCTCGAGCACGGCCTCGGCGGTGGTCACGGGCCCCAGCCCGTCGAGCGGGCTGGCCTGCCGCATGCGCCGCAGCATCTCCCGCTCGCTCTCGCCCTCGGGGTAGCCCAGCCGGACGCGGGCGGTGAAGCGGTCGAGCTGCGCCTCGGGCAGGCGGTAGGTGCCCTCCTGCTCGATGGGGTTCTGGGTGGCGATGACCAGGAAGGGCCGGGGCAGCGGGTGGGTGTGGCCCTCGAGCGTCACCTGCCCCTCGGCCATGGCCTCCAGCAGCGCCGACTGGGTCTTGGGGGTGGCGCGGTTGAGCTCGTCGGCCAGCAGCAGCCCGGTGAAGAGGGGGCCGGGCCTGAACTCGAACTCGCCCTGCCGGAACACGTAGACCCCGGTGAGGTCGGAGGGGAGCAGGTCGGGGGTGAACTGCACGCGGCGGAACTCGAGGCCCAGGCTCTTCGCCAGCGCCCGCGCCAGCGTGGTCTTGCCGGTGCCCGGCACGTCCTCCAGCAGCACGTGCCCGCCGGTGAGCAGCGTGGCTACCACCCGCCGCACCTCCTCGTGCTTGCCCACGATGACCTGCTCGACGTTCGAGCTGAGTTTGTCAAACCAAGTCTGGATCATGCTTCTTCCCTTTGCCGACCGCCCGTGGCGTCCGGGGCATAGCCGAAAGCGACAGGCACCAGCTCGGCCAGTCGCTCCGCCCGCTCGGCCTGGGCCTCGTCGGCGTAACCACCGTAGCGTACCGGTTCGTAGAGCCCGGTCAGTTCGTGAAGCTCGGCATGCACGGCCGAGCTATGCTTCCCTAACCGCGTGGCGTATTCGCGCGGGCTTTCGTACGCGGTGCGGGGGTAGCCCCGCTGCTCCATAAGCCGCAGGAACCGCTGGTAAGCCCGGCGGATGCGGCTTGCCGACGCCGCTTTTCCCTCCTCACCCCACCGGGGTGAAGCTTCAGAGGGATGCGACGGCTCCTTCTTCAGTTGCCTCGCGATGCTCCAGGCAACCGCCGACAGAACGACGACCGCCGTGAGCGCGGCGAGCAGGCCCACGACTGCGGCTGCGTCCAGGACGGGAAGCGCTGAACTGCCTCCTGGGGCCGCCGCCTGGTCGGCGCTCCCTCGCGCACCGGGAGGAAGCGCGGTGACCGGACCCTCCGCCGCACCGGCGTCCCCCCGGCTCAGGTGGAACCAGGCGAGAAGCATGCCCAGCCCGAACGACGCTACGAGCAGGGGCATCAAGTGCCCGCGGAGCAGTGGTTGTCCTCTCGCCCGGGCCCGGACCGCCAGCACGAAGGCGATGCCCAGGACCAGCACGGCCAGGGCCAGCGTGACTTGGATGAAAATGTCGAGCAGCGGGAGCGGGTTCGTCTGGGTGGAAACGGCGCGTGCCCGCTCGCTCGAGGCGAGGTTCCCGCCTTCTGGGAGGCCGGGCTCACCGCCGGGCTCGGCAGGGGCAGGGGGCTTCACGGCGTGAGCGCCAGGCTCCGCGACCTTGCCCGGCGGAGGGCCGTCCGTGGCTACGCCCAGTGGGGCCAGGGAGGCGCCAGCGGCCAACACCGCGGCGGCGGCCAACAGCCCGGCTGGCGCCTTAGGGGTCGTGACCCAGCGCCGGCCCAACTGCCCCGAAAGGCTCGCTTCCCTCGTCAGCGTCCACAACGATTGAATGAGGAGGACTATGCCCAGCATGTAGCCCTCTGGCCGCAAGGCGACGAGGGGCAGCAGGTACAGCACCGGAAACCTCGCGCCTCGAGACGCCGATAAGACCGTGAGGCTCAGAAAAAGCAACCCGAACGACACCAACCCCCAGGCACCGAAGGCCGCCAGGAGCGACTCCGGCGTAGCCTCGACCCCGAGAAAGTGATACAGTCCGGGCAGCGAGGAAAACCAGGCGAGGCCTTCCCTGTAGGGGGACCGCCATAACGCCCAAAACAAAATCACGCCGCAAACCAACCCCAGCCAGCTCTCCTTTGGCAATGCCAGGAAGGAGAAGATCAGTACCAGAGCCCCCTGTGCCTGCACCATCACTGGCTGAAAACGCATCAAGCTAACCTCATTCCTGGGATGTTGACCAAATAGTTATACATAATATAACCTAATAACGACCTAGCCGTGTAACCGCTCTAACACCTGTGCACCATAACCTACGCGATGTTCGCGCGCTAGGTCAGGAGGTCAGGCTCATGGTTAGGAGTGCGAGGTTGATGCTCGTGGCGCTCTTCCTGATAAGCCTCGGCGCCACGGCTGCGGTGAACGCTTCGGCGACCCCTGACAACGGCTGCGGGACGACGGTACACGACTGCCCATACACACAAATGTAAGCGAATTCGCGATGCTGGAATGGGTTCCCTTCCTGGCTTTTGCCTTACGCCCCGGTTGGTTTGCCTGGCGAGCAAGCTGGTCAGCCAACCGGGGTGATTTCGTTCTTCTACGCTTGCCCTTCCTGACGCGGTTATTGGCGACTTCCGCAAGAGGTCTATCGGGCAGGGCCACGAATTCGTTTTCAGCTCCCGGCCTGCCGCGCGTAGTTCCTCAGAAACATCCCGGCCGCCCTACGCATCCCGAAGCGCTCGTAGAAGGGGGCCAGCTCGGGCTCGCACGGCAGGTCGGCCATGTAGAAGCCCTCGAGCTGTTCGAGCATCCGCCGCATCAGCTCGCTCCCGACGCCGCGGCCCTGGTAGGGCGGGAGCACCTCGAGCAGGGGAATGTACGCGCTGAGCACGCCGTCGCTGATGGCGTTGACGAACCCCACGACCCTTTCGCCGTCCAGCGCCAGCACCACGTGGCTGCTGCCCTTCAGGATTCGCAGGTGGGTCTGGGGCGAGGGCGGGTTAGGCCAGCCGACGAAAAAGCCTTCCAACTGCTCGGGGGTGATGCCCTCGAGGCTTGAGGTGTAGATCAGGTCCACGCGTGCCCTCCTGCCAATAGCCAAGCTCGATCCTTCAAGCCGATCGCCAGCACCCGTGCAAGAATCAGCGAATTTTCCCAAGAAGCATGGCCCGATTGTACCTGCTACACTCGAGGCATGTCGGCCCGGCCTCTGCCCCCGAACCTCAGCCCGGAGGAGTACCTCGCGCTCGAGGAGAAATCTCCCGTCCGGCACGAGTATGTGGATGGTATCGTCTACGAAATGCCGGGTGAGTCCAAAGAACACGACGAGGTTGCCGGGAACATCTACACCGCGCTGCGCCCCGTGGCGCGTTCGCGGGGTTGCTGGGTCGCCTTCGAGGGCGTCAAGCTCTGGATTCCCCAGCTCCACCGTTACTACTACCCCGACGTGATGGTGCTGTGCGACCCGGCAGAAACCCAGAGCCACATTTTCCAGCGCCCGTGCTTCATCGCCGAGGTGACCTCGCCCACCACCGAGGCCACCGACCGGCGCGAAAAGCTTCAGGCCTACCGGAGCATCGAAAGCCTGTCCACCTACCTCATCGTTGACCCTGAGGCCCGCTGCGTGGACGTGTTCCACCGGGCTTCCGCGGGGTGGCAAACCCTGCGCCTCGAGACAGGCTCGGTGGACGTGCCTTGCCTGGGGTTCTCGCTCCCGCTCGAGGCCATATTCGAGGGCCTTTAGGGTCCGGCCTCGGGCGGGTAGCCCCCGAACGATGGCCGTCAGCCAGCCGTGCTCAGCCCTTATCCCACCAGACGACGACCACCGTCGCGGGGAGGTTCTCGGTGCGCCCGGCGGGTTCCCCGAGCTTTTTCCTGAGCCAGGCGAGCTTTTTCTCGATGGCCTCGAGGGAAGGCCCGTAAAAGCCCAGGATAAGCCGGCTTGCCGTAGCCCCCAGAGCTTCGTCCAGGTAACGCTGGGCCCAGGGTTGCTCGAACTCGAGGTCATCCCAGACGTTCCAGTAGACGAAGTCGAATCGGGGGGCAGGGCATAGTCGCTCAACTGCCTCAGCTCTCCGAGCCTGATGGGGGCGAGATGGCTGGCGTACTCGGGCAGCAGCCCGCGCGCCGCCTCGAGCCGCTGCGGGTCGGGGTCAATCCCGTAGGGGACAAGCGGATGGGGGCTCCACTCCAGCAGGCACCGCAGCAGGAGGCCATTCGCGCAACCGACGTCCAGAAGGGTGCCCGGGCGATGGATGGCTTTGGCGATCAGGCGACGCTGCTCCTCCCAGTCCGATAGGGTAGAAGCCATCAAACAGCTGCCCTCGAGCAGTTCACGCTCCCTATCCGGGTCGGCGAACAGGTGTTTTAGAGATTCAACAAAGTCTAGCTTAAGCGCTCGTAGGCGGGCAGGGTCAAGAACTCGCGGAACTCGGGCTGCAGCACCAGCTCGTCGAGCAATTGGGCGGCGGCCTCGAGGTTCTTCATCCCCGCCAGCTTAGCCATCTCCTCCCGCTTGAGCTGCTCGTAGAGCTCGCGGGTGAAGGGGCGGCCGTCCTCGAGCCTGGCCCCCTTGCGCAGCCACTGCCAGAGCTGGGCGCGGGAGATCTCGGCGGTGGCGGCGTCCTCCATCAGGTTGAAGATCGCCACCGCGCCGCTGCCGCCGAGCCAGGCCGCCATGTACTGCAGCTCCACGCTGATGTTGTTGCGCGCCCCCGCCTCGGTGACGGTGCCGCCGGGCACGTTGAAGTCGATGAGCTGCTCGGGGCGCACCTTGCCCTCGACGTCCTCGCGCAGGCGGTCCTTCTGGTTGGGCTTCTCGCCCAGCACCTTGTCGAAGACGCCGATGGCCACGGGCACTAAGTCGGGGTGGGCCACCCAGGTGCCGTCGAAGCCGTCGCCCGACTCGCGCTCCTTGTCCTTGGTCACGGCGGCGATGGCCCGCTCGTTAACCTCGGGGTCCTTGCGGCTGGGGATGAAGGCGGCCATGCCCCCGATGGCGTGGGCGCCGCGCTTGTGGCAGCTGCGCACCAGCAGCTCGGTGTAGGCGCGCATGAAGGGCACGGTCATGGTGATCTGGACCCGATCGGGGAAGATCACGTCCTCGGTGGCGAACTTCTTGATGCAGCTGAAGATGTAGTCCCAGCGCCCGGCGTTGAGCCCGGCGGCGTGGTCGCGCAGCTCGTAGAGGATCTCCTCCATCTCGAAGGCGGCCAGGATGGTCTCGATGAGCACGGTGGCGCGGATGGTGCCGCGCGGGATGCCCACGTAGTCCTGCGCGAAGTTGAACACGTCGTTCCAGAGGCGGGCCTCGAGGTGGCTCTCCAGCTTGGGCAGGTAGAAGTAGGGGCCCGAGCCGCGCTTCAGCAATTCGTGGGCGTTGTGGAAGAAGTAGAGCCCGAAGTCGAAGAGCGAGCCCGAGACCGGCTCGCCGTCCACCAGGACGTGGCGCTCGGTGAGGTGCCAGCCGCGCGGGCGCACCACCAGGGTGGCGGTCTTCTCGGCCAGGCGGTACTCCTTGCCCTCCGGCGAGGTGAAGCCGATGGTGCGGCGCACCGCGTCCATGAGGTTTTGCTGCCCCTGGACGATGTTCTCCCAGGTGGGGGAGAGGGCGTCTTCGCAGTCGGCCATGAAGACCTTGGCCCCCGAGTTGAGCGCGTTGATCATCATCTTGCGCTCGACGGGGCCGGTGATCTCGGTGCGGCGGTCGTCGAGGTCGGGGGGGGCCGGGGCCACGCGCCAGTCGCCCTCGCGGATGAAGCGGGTGTGCTCGAGCAGGCCCGGCTTCTCGCCCGCCGCGATGCGACGTGCCACCTCGGCGCGGCGCTGCAGCAAGCCCTTGCGCACCGCGCCGAACTCGCGCTGCAAGCCCGCCACGAAGGCCAGGGCCTCGGGGGTGAGCACGCTGTCGGAGGCCGGGAGCTTGGGGCCGGTGATCTCGATGCCTTTGGGTAGGGTCATGGGTTTCCTCCAGGGGGTGCCTAGGGCGTTGTCGGCCATCGGCCAGCGACGGCTTTCATGCTCATGAGCCTAGTCGTACCGGCCTCTGTTTGTCAATGTATGAACAGATTTTGCATTTGTTGAAAAATAGCCGGTCCTCGAGTAAGCTGGCCGCATGGAGAATAAACGCCGGCCCGGGCGCACCCGCAGCACCGAGGTGGGGGAGGTGCGCACGCTCGAGCGCGGCCTGCACCTGCTCGAGGCCCTCTCCGAGGCCGAGACCCTCTCCCTCTCCGAGCTCGCCCGGCGCACCGAGCTCTCGCCCAGCACCGCCTACCGGCTGCTCGAGACCCTCCGCAAGCGGGGCTTCGCCGACTGGGACGAAGACCGGGGCCTGTGGAAGGTGGGGCTGCGGGCCTACCAGGTGGGCTCGGCCTTCCTGACCCGGGGCGGGCTGGTGGACGCCGCCATGCCCGAGATGGAAAAGCTGGTGGACGAGCTCAACGAGACCGTCAACCTGGCCGTGCTTGACGGCAACGAGGCGGTCTACATCGCGCAGGTCGAGGGGCGGCAGCTCATCCGCATGTTCACCCGCATCGGGGCGCGGGCGCCGCTGTACTGCACCGGCGTGGGCAAGGCCCTGCTGATGGGCCACAGCGAGGCCGAGACCCGGCGCATGCTGGGCTCGGGCCCCTTCCGCCCCTTCACCGACCGGACGCTCACGACCCCCGAGGCCTTCCTCGAGGCCCTGCGCGAGTCCCAGCGGCGCGGCTTCGCCCTCGACAACGAGGAGCGGGAAGAGGGGGTGCGCTGCATCGCCGCGCCGGTGCGGGACAACCGCGGCAAGGTGGTGGCCTCCATGTCGCTCTCTGCCCCCGCCAGCCGCGTGCCCGACGAGCGCCTGGAGGGCCTGGGCCAGCGGGTGCGCCGCGCCGCCGACGCGGTCTCCGCCCGCCTGGGCTGGGCGGGCTAGGGGAGCTTCCACCCCGCGGGCAGCAGGGCCCGCACCGCGCCGTCGGCCAGCACTAAGCCGAAGCCGAAGCCGCTTTGGCTGTAGTAGTTCACCTCCACGCCCACCCCCAGCCCCGCGAAGTAGTTGAGGATGAAGTCCCCCAGCACCTGCACGCCCCCGCCGTACTCGAAGCTGGCGTTCACGCCCCGTGCCCCGGCGAAGGGCACCAGCGAGAGGCGCTCGAGCGCGTAGACCCCGTCCCCGGCCCGCCACTCCAGCCGCAGCGGGTAGTGCGCCGACAGGCGGGCCTCGCTGAGGACGGGGTCCGAGGCGTTCCAACCGTCCCGGTGGCCGCTGAGTTGCAGCGCTAGGTTCTGCTCGAGGACGCTCCCCGCCAGCGTGAACCGCCCCTCCCAGCCCGACAGCCGCGACGCCGCGCCCCCGACGCCCCAGCCCTGCTCGAGGTAGCCGAAGGGGTCGAAGCCGAGGTTGCCGAGGTCCAGGCGCGCGCCCGCGTCCCAGCCCGCGTCGCTGTAGTAGGCCGCGAAGGGCTGCAGGCGGTAGGCGGCGAGCCCCAGGCCGGGGAACTCGCCCACGCCACGGTAGGCCGGGCTGAGCCCCACGGCCCAGCCCCCCGGGCCGTAGCTCCCGGCGAGGGTCAGCCCCCACTCGAAGGTGGGGGTGAAGCTGTACTGCGCCTGCGCGGCCAAGCCGCCCGCCTCGGCCACGCCCAGCCCCACCTCGTAGGCGTGGATCCCGGCCACGTCGTTGCCGTAGAGGGTGGCCCCCAGCCCGAAGGCCCCCGGCCCCACCGGCAGCCAGTAGAGCGGCAGCAGGTGCGGGGCGTAGGGC
>NZ_QXDL01000085.1:0-16272 GCF_003574345.1 Calidithermus terrae | reverse complement strand
GGGCCGCCGCTGGTGCTGCTGCACGGGCTCTCCGGCTCGGCGGCGTGGTGGCGGCGCAACGTCCCCGCGCTCGCGCAGCACTTCTGCGTATACACCGTGGATCTGATGGGCATCGGCAAGAGCCGGCTGGTGCAGGAGCTCGTCCGCCACCTGCGCGAGCTGGGCATGAGCGGGCTGCTGGGCGCGGGCCACAGCATCGAGCAGCAGACCCCCTACCGCGCCTGGCGCGACGTCTTCGCCTCCTACTTCGGCCTCGAGGGCCTCGCCGACGGGCTCGAGCGCCAGGAGCAGGTCAGGCGGGTGGTGCAGGAGGTCGCCCCCAAGCTCGCCCCGCGGCTGCCGCTGCTCAACGACCTGCTCAACCTGGGCCTGCCCGACACCCCCCTCACCGCCGCGCTCGACCCCGCCCTGCGGCAGGAGAGCCTGGTGGCCCTGCTGGTGCAGCTCCTGCGGGCCTGGGCCCAGGAGCGCCCCCTCACGCTGGTGCTGGAGGACGCCTACTGGCTCGACAGCCTCTCCTGGGACCTGGTGGTCAAGGTGGCGCGGGCGCTGCTGGGCGCGCTCGAGCCGCTGCTGCTGGTGGTGGTCACCCGCCCCATCGGCGAGCAGGCCCTGGGCTTCCAGGCGGCGCAGGCCCTGCGCGGGCTGCCGGGGAGCGGGACGCTGGAGGTGGGGGCGCTGGGCGTGGAGGAGACCGCCGCGCTGGTGGCCGGGCGCCTGGGCCTGCCGGCCGAGGCCCTGCCGCCGCGGCTGGCCCGCCTCGTGCGCGAGCGCTCGGGCGGCAACCCCTTCTTCGCCGAGGAGCTCACCCACGCGCTGCGCGAGCAGGGGCTGATCCGCGTCGAGGCCGCCCCCTCGCCCCGGCTCGAGGTCAGCCCCGGGCTCTTCGAGGCCCGCTCGGTGCTGCCCGACACCCTGCAGGGCGTGGTCCTCTCGCGCATCGACCGGCTGCTGCCCGACCGCCAGCTCACCCTCAAGGTCGCCTCGGTGATCGGGCGCAACTACCCCTACCTCCCGCTGCGCGACGGCGTGATGCGGCTGGCCGCGCTGGGCGAGGCGCTGCTGCACCAGCACCTGCACGAGCTCATCCGCCGCGGCCTGATCCTGCTCGAGGCCCCCGACCCCGAGCCGCTGTACGCCTTCAAGCACGCCATCACCTACGAGGTGACCTACCACAGCCTGCTCTTCGCCCAGCGGCGGCAGATCCACCGGGTGCTGGCGGAGTGGTACGAGCAGGCCCACGCCGACAACCTCGAGGCCGCCTACCCGCTGCTGGCCCACCACTGGCTGCACGCCGCCGAGGGCGGCGACGACGCGCCCGCCCGCAAGGCCCGCGGCTACCTGGCCCGCGCCGGGCACCAGGCCCTGCGGCTTTGCGCCTACCCCGAGGCCCTGAGCTTCCTGCAGCGGGCCCTCGCCCTCACCCCCGCCTCCCCCGAGCACGCCCTCGAGCGCGCCGGGCTGCTCACCGCCGCCGGGGTCGCGCACGAGAAGATGGCCGACTACGTGCCGGCCACCCGGCTGCTGCTGGAGGCCCTCGAGCTCGCCCACGCCGCCTCCGACCCCCGCGCCCAGAGCCGGGCGCTGGCCGAGCTGAGCTGGGTCGCCGTGCGCCGGGGGGAGTACGCCCGGGCCGAGCGGCTGGGCGAGGAGGCGCTGGGGTGCGCCCGGCAGGCCGGCGACCGGCCCGCCTGCGCCAAGGCCGGCTCGCGCCTGGGGGTCATCGCCGCCTACCAGGGTCACTACCCCGCCGCCGCCCGCCGCTTCGAGGAGAGCCTGGAGCTGTACCGGGCGCTGGGCGAGGCGGAGGGGGTGGCGAGCTGCTTGAACAGCCTGGGGCTGGTGGAGGTCTTCCGGGGCGACCTCGAGCCCGCCCTGCACCGCTTCGAGGAGGCCCTGGCGGTGGCGAGGGGCGTGAGCAACCCCGAGATCGTGGGCAAGATCCAGGCCAACCTGGGGCTGGTGGCCGAGAAGCGCGGCGACTACGCCGAGGCGGCCCGGCACTACGGGGAGAGCCTGGCGGTCTTCCGCGAGATCTCCGCCCGCCACGCCGCGCTGATCAACGTGCTCAACCTGGGCGACGTGGCGGCCGCCCAGGGCGACGACGCCCGCGCCGGGGGCTACTACCGCGAGGCGCTGGCGGAGGCGCTGGGGCTGGGCGCGCTGCCCATCGCGCTGGGCACCCTGCGCGGGATGGCCGCGGTGTGGGCGCGCGACGGCGAGCCCCTGCGGGCGGCCGAGCTGCTGGGGCTGGCCCTGAGCCACCCCGCCAGCGACGCGGAGATGCGCCAGCAGGCCGAGCCGGTGCTCGAGGGGCTGCGCGCGTTGCTCCCCCCGGAAGCGCTCGAGGCCGCCCTCGCGCGGGGCCGGGCGACGACGCTGGAGGAGGTGCTGCGGCAGTGGGGCGGCCCCGCGCCGGGAGAGGCCGCCCCCCGGGCCCCCGCCGAAGGGTAAGCCCGCCGTGACCTTCACGGGCTTAGCGCCGGCGCCCTGCTCGAGTGGGCCGATCTGTGGCAGTTCCTCGACGACGCGGGGAACGCCTGGATGGGCACGCCGGCTATGGGTTTACCAAGTTAAGGGAGCGACGGCCACGGTCGAGGCCGCGCAGTTGCTCGCGCAACGGGTAGCCGCCGGGCTCAGCTGCCGGCGCGTGGCTCGAGCAGGGCGTAGACAAGGTGGTGGCCCTAGCCTCCGGGCTGGCTGGGACGCTGGGCACGGTGATGCCGGTGCGGAACACTCGAGAGACCTGCCAGATGTACAACCTCACTGTTGATGTCGCTCACACGTACTACGTGGGCCAGGGGCAGTGGCTGGTGCATAACTGCAATATTACCATTGACCCCAGAAAATTTACGGATTACGTGCTCAATTCCGAAAAGAGTAAGGGCAAACACGTGATTTATGAAGGTCTTGGGTATAGTAAAGATGACGCTGAGAAACTAATGCGTATTTACGAGGAGCAAGCGTTGGCAAAGTATAAAGCCGGAGACTATACGCTAGGGGTACAGGACAAGTATGGTCAACGGATCAGCATTGAAATCACTATCCCTAGCAAAGGAGAGGCAACAGGAAAATCGTCCAATCTAATCTCGGGTTGGATGATCGAGCCTGATGGCGCTCTTCAATTGATTACGCCGATGGGAGGGTGGCCGAAATGAGTACCCAGCCATTGCCTCCATTTGCACTGGTTCGTCTAATTAGCGATGCCTATGGGAAATATGGCCTGAAGATTGGTGATGAGGGAGTGATAGTTGATGTTTATGGAGATGAGGCATATGAAGTAGATTTTACTGATAGTGAAGGGAATCCAATTACTTTCGTCGCCGTAAAGCAGGGCGATGTGGAACTTGTAAAGCCCTGAACGTAGGAGCAACCATCTTGACCCCAAGGAACCCGTAATCATGCCTCACCCGACCTGCTCCCCCGGCTCACTCCCCTCCGGCACCCTTGCTCACAGGGGGGTCAGCGGCCTGTGGATTTTGACCAGCGTCTTCCTCCTGGGCATCGGCAACCTGGCACTGTGCTGGACATCGCCACCGCCGACACCTTCCACGTGGGCGAGGGTCGGTGGCTGGTGCACAACTGCTCGACCACCTTGGACCGGAATCTTGGCGGGAAAGTCGGGGATGGGCTGCAGGCCCACCACTTGATCCCGGAGGAGCTATTCAGGGGTGGTGACCCGTTCCTCACGCGGGCGATCAGGGGTGGGTTCGACATGGACGCGGCATACAACGGCCTGCTCATGCCCGGCTCAAAGGCCGGGAGCAACGCCGCAGGGGTCCCCTTCCACCTGGGGTCCCCCCCAAATTACAGTCCGTAGAGAACTGCTGCGGTTGGAGCGGCAGGCCGCGCTGAACGGCTGGTCGGACGCCCGGGCCGCCCAGGAGGCGAGGGCGCTGGCGCGGCGCCTGATCGCTGAGATAATGTCCAAGGGCGGGGGAAAATCGCTGAACAAGTCGTTCTGACTGAGAGGAGGCGCTCTTGTACCGTGTTCTTCGGTCAAAGATCATAGGGTGGCGCGGCAAGACCTTGCTCGCCCGGTCGGAGCCGCTGCTCCACGAGTGCGAGCCCCACTGGTGGCTGGCCCAACCCCTCACCAAGAGGCCCGACCGGTTCCGTTTCTACATCGACGGCAGGGGCCCCAGGCCCGACAACTACCCCTGCGGCAGCGGCATCGACATGCACTCACGCCGCCTCGTCGAGCTGCTCTCCGCGCAAGGGGTCCGCCACGAGGCCTTCCCCGCGGACGTGATCGACGCCCGCACGGGGGAGGGCCTCGGGTCCGACTACATGGCCTTCCACCTGCTGGAGATCCACCCCGCGGTGGACCACCGGCGGTCCGACCTGACCTATGACGGCGACGGCGCGGACCGGGCCGTCATCCGCGCCGTCCGGAGGCTGGTCCTCACCGAGGAGTGCCTCCGGGCCGGGCGGCCCATGTTCCGGCCCGCAGAGCTTTTCGGCCTGGTGTTGGTGCACGAGAGGTTGGTGGCGGTGATGGAGGACCACGGGATCACGGGTAACGTGTACACCCCCCTAGAGCAATTCAGGGTGGGCGGATGAGAGGAAGCTGGGTATGAACGAGGAACTGCCGGCACCACGGGCACGGTTGTCCAGGTGCGGACGGCGGTGGAGGCGCGCCAGACGTACAACCTGGACGTCGCCGTGGCCGACACCTTCTACGTGGGTGAGGGGCAGTGGTTAGCAGTTCGGTGACGTGTAATCGGCCATGCGGGCTCTAGAGTACTCTGCCTACAAACACTTCAAGCGTTATGGTTTTGAGTATGTTGACAAGGGGGCTCCAGGGGTCATAAAAGACGCCGTAATTGACGTTTACGGCACGAAAGTAACTATCCGAGGTCGAGTTGTTGACGGCGACTTCAAGCTTGGTGCCGCATTTATTCCGGGGAAAAAATGAGCAAACCCAACGAACTTGAGTTGGCCGCTATCAGGCTGATCCTCCAAAGAGAGGCTCAGGAATTCCCAGCTTTAATGGAGCAGGTGGAAAACCTGAGCGTTACCAAGAGAGAGTTTTCAGGGGCTGGGTTCTTCACCCACTTCGAAGTTCCAAGGCGAGATTCCGGCAATATTGAGTTTCCAAGACTTGTTCTGGGCAATAGTGTTATAGCGAAAATCCCAGGCTTGAAAAATGATTGTGGCTTCGCCCTATTTATCGGAGAGGGGGGTATCGAGATGCTAGAGGGTTTCACCTATGGTGAGCCCTGGCCCAGCTCAGTAGACACTTTCGAGCTCGTGTAGCAAAAGGCGCTCGCTGTAAATATCCTGGTTACAGACTCTAAAGGTAGCGCGGTGGTGAGAACGGACTGGATCTACGACCCAAGGAGCCCGACCCCGAGATTGACCATCCTGTTTGTCAAGGAGGATGATCGATAATATGTCGCTGTACATCATAGGAAAACTTTTCTTTCATAAATCTCAATGTGGAGAAATAACTGCTGTAAAAGCAGAACTTGCCAAGACAGGAGCTGCTTTCTTCGAAGGGATTGACGACATGGATTTAGGGTTTATCAAGAGCCGGATCGTGAGCCTTAAACCTGAGTTGGTGGCAGAACCTCAGGTGGATTTCAGGATCTCTGCGACACCTGAGGATATAGATGCTACTCGCCTGTGGATAGAGGCTCAAACTGCTATAACTTCTGGCCGGGCCGAAATGGGATCAACCAAGCTTGGGCAGATTTTCACTTTGTTGCTGTCATTCAAGCCAATTAGCGCAGGAGGGGTGGCGCTATTCGATGGAAGCATCGACTCCATTTTTTATTCAAACGCCCATAACTGTAGGCGGTACTTCTCCCGCCTGTTACGCGAGAATTGGGATAACATGGAAAATCCGCTGATTATTTGGAATTGGGAATAGGCTCCTGTGGTTCGGACATACTACACCGATTAATTTGATTGCTGCCATCACTCTGCCTCCCGCCTGTGCTGCCGCTGGTGGAGGTCCACTCCGCCCTTCCCGCCCGGCTGAGCGTGACCGTGAAGGCCGCCGACTCCGGCATCGCCTCGGTCTCGATCTACCGCCCGCGCGGCGGGAAGCCCCAGCCTGTCCTGAGCCACCGGCCACACCCTGCCGCCCCGGGCAGGGTTGTGGGAATTGCCCTCAGAGCTCAGTGCAGCTCACGCTGTCAGGGTCGCGCTGGGTTACGCAGGCAAATACCCGCTTCTCCAGCATGGCGCCGGTCGCGCTGTTGGTGAGGGTGAGCACGGCCCGGTCCCAGAACACGAAGTCGATGCTGGCCTTCCAGTTGTTGTTCGGGCAGCCCAGGCGCTTGGCGCTCAGCGCGGTCTGGGCGTCGGCCTCGAGCACGAAGGGGCTGCGGCCGTTCTTGGTGAAGGAGCGCTCGACGGTCTGGCTGTCCGAGCCCGAGACCCTGGGCGGGTTCTGGCCGGGCGCCTGGTTGCCCCCGGGGCTGGTGCAGGTCACGAGCGGGACCCCGCCGGCCGTGAGCGTCACCACCGCGTCGAGGTTGCCCAGCGCCACGTCCCCCTCCGCGACCAGGGAGCCCAGGGAGAAGGTGACCCGCCCGATGAACTGCCCGTTGCCCTGCGGGGCGACCCCCCCGCCCGGGCCGGGCTCCTTCGGAGCGCAGCCGGCGAGCGTTGCCGCCAGGCCGATCACCAAGCCGACGCGGAGAATCCTCGAGCCCTCGAACATAAGCCTCCCTTTGGGGCAATTCCTTACCGGCGGAAAAATAGGGCCGCGAACACGGGTTGACGCTTTGAGCTTCTCCCGAGTATACACCCGGTCCTCCCGCCTCCCCGCGTTGCCCACGGGGTGGCCGTCGGCGTCGTTGACCCGCTTGGAGTGGTCGAGGTCGCTCATGGGCACGCCGTCGGCGGGCTGGAGGCCCTCGAGCGCCCGCTCCTGCTCGCTCTCGAAGCTCTGGCGTTCCTGAGGGCGATGCCCGCGCGGGTGGCGAGCAGGCCGGAGACCAGGAACAGCAGCGCGACGTGCGCCCGGGGGTCGGTCTGGGAGCGGGAGGTCGGAAGGTCATGGCGCGGGTCCTGCCGCGAGGTCCGGGGAAACCGGAGCGGCTCCCGGGCGGCCGTAGCCTTGCCTCGGAAGGCCCGGCCGGGCCGGTCGGGGCTCCGACCCGGGCGAACCTGGGCTATACTGGTTTCGCATTCCCAAATTTCCTTCGCGTCGGGGTAGGTGCAGGTTCGTGTAAGCCCGCCTTGAGCGGAACCCAGGCCCGGTGAGGGGTCGCCGGGGTGGCGCGGGCGGGGCGGGCTCGAGCCCTCCCGTGACCTCGAGCCGGCCGAAGCCCCTGCGGGGCAGTGCCCGGGAGGACGGGGGAGACGATGGACAAGCTCGAGCACGCCTGGAAGATCCGCGACAGCGGCTACAGCAACATCCAGCTCGCCGACACCAAGGCCGGCTTCATCACCGGCCTGGCGACCCTAGGCATCGCGCTGCTGCGCGACACCACCCCCGACCTCCCGCCGTGGCAGATCGGGCTGGTGGTCCTCGCCGGCCTGCTCCTGCTGGGGGCGATCATCGCCGCGGTGCTGAGCGTGCGCCCGCGCTCGACCAACGACCCCGACGGCACCATCTTCTGGGGCCACATCGCCGCCTTCAGGGACTTCGCCACCTACAAGCGCGCGCTCGAGCACAGCGACGACTTCGACGAGGTGGCGCAGCAGGCCTTCGAGCTCTCGCGCATCAGCAAGAAGAAGCACGCCCTCATCGCCTGGGCCACCAGCTTCCTGGTATCGGGGCTGGTCGTGCTGTGGCTGGGCCTGGTGGCCTCCAAGCTCATCCGGTAGGCCCCCCTCGAGCCCGGCAGCCGGCGCCATGACCCGAACCGACCACGTGTGGCAGATCCGGGACGCCCTCGACGCGGACGTCCAGTTCGCCGACGCCAAGGCGGAGTTCATCATCGGCCTCGCCGCGCTGGGGGCCGGCCTGCTCGCCGCCCAGCCCCCGGGCCTGCCCACCTGGAAGGCCGCGCTGACGGGCCTGACGGGGTTTCTCCTGCTGGGCGCGATCGTCTGCGCGGTGCTGAGCGTGCGCCCCCGGACCGCCGGCCGCCGGCGGGGCACGGTGTTCTGGGGCCACGTCGCCGCCTTCAAAGACCCCGCCGCGTACCGGGAGGCCCTCGAGCACGGCGACCTCCTCGAGGAGGTCGCCCGCCAGGTCTTCGAGGTGGCGCGCGTCGCCCGGCGGAAGTACGCGCTCGTCGCCTACGCGACCAATTTCCTGTCCGGGGGGTTGCTCGTGCTGTGGGTCGGCCTCGTGTGGGCGGGTTAGATACCCCGTGGCAGTGCCAGCCCGCCCTCCAGCATGCCGCCGCCGGTGCCGCGGGCTTTGAACGCCCTGGGCCTCAGGGCACCTGCGGCGGGAGTTGGGAGGGTTCAAGGTGTCCATTCAGGCCGAGGCAGAGGCTCTTGCTCAGAAGCTTGACGGTAACGGAGGTGGGAAATCCATATGGAACAAAGTCAGGGCAGCGAGTATTTGCGAAAGCAGCTTGGCGAAGTTATATGGGATTTTTTCCTGTGGAGTAGAACATTATTCCCCCAAGAGCATCTCCCTCATAGGGATTACGCTGAACCGTTTGATTTGGTTGCTCACGAACTACATCACGCAAGGACTCATATTGTTTCGCTCATTTCACATCTTTTTGATGGGTTTTACACTCACCCACAAACCGCCATCCGCAACAATATCGAGGACTTAAATCTGGTTGAACAGCTAATCAAAAGGGAGGTTAAGGATGAACGATCATTGGGTGAATATCTTTCGTGGCTAGACTTAACCCGCGAATTCCTGCTAAAGCTCCAGGCAACATTTCCTGAGAATCACCTGGATCGCTAAATCAAACAGCCATAGTAACCCCGTACAGGCGAGGTGTGATTATGAACTAATAACTAGCGGTTAACTAGCGGTGGTGTAGAGTTTGGGGAGAGCGTGCCCAGGAAGCGCCTCGTAGATAGGGTGGGATGGGACTATGGACCCTAGACCCCATGACATAACCAGTAAGAAAGGCATGCTGGCCTGGATCTTAGCTGCGGCCTTCGTGGCTACTGCCGGCATCTCGTCACTGGTTCTGCTTGAGAGCTTCCGGGACGGGAGTTGGAGCCAGGATGTGGTGGGCACGGTTGCAACCGCGGCGTTTCTGGTCTTTTCCACCGGCAGCCTGGCTTATATTCTGACTTCGTCAATAGTCGTATCAAGCCAAGAGCTAACGACCCGGAGCGTGCTTGGAAGCCGTTCGGTGCAGTTGAAAGACATTACGGAAATCAAGGTACTGCCCCTTTATGGCGATACCTTCATATTTGGATACAACGTGATCCTTAAGTTAAACCACTCCGCCGGGCTGGGGATCTATGCCAGCATCTACGCAAACGGTCATGAGATACTGAGGAGACTCATCGTGAATACCCTACGGGAGGCAATTAACGTTGATATTGATCGGTCTCTATTGAAAGCTTATAGATGGAGATAGGCAGGACTTGGCTGAAGCTTTGTTGGAAATTCCAGTGAGATAGGCTGGTTGCAGACTGCAAATACCCGGTTTGGGTGGATCGTCCCCCATCGGGAGGCTATCCACCCCGCCCGGCCGAAGGGAGTGCCCTGGGCTTCACAAAGATGTACCTCTGGCGGATTTGAAGCGTATCTTTGTGAAGCCGGTAAAAGAGGGCCTCGAGCGTCTCGAGCCGGCGGAGCCCGGCTTGTCCCGCTCGAGCCCCGTTGGTTGACGGGAGCGCTTCGGCGTGCTACTGCTGAAAACCGGGAGCCACTGCCTGGCGGGGGTGGCGGGCCGTTCTCGCCTCACAGCGACCCGGCGCCGCCCGCGGGGCGGACGGAGGTACGACCATGCACGAGATCACCATCACCGGCACGACGGCGGCGACCCCGGTGCGGCGGGGGGAGCCGAGGCCCCAGGTTCGCGCTGGGCTCGAGGCCCGGAGGGCGCCGTGAGCGCCGTGGTGGCCTGCCCCTCCTGCGGGGCCAAGAACCGCCTGGGCGCCCCGCCCGCGGGGCAGGTGCCCGTGTGCGGGGCCTGCAAGAAGCCCCTGCCCTGGCTGGTCGAGGCGGGGGAGGGCGGCCTGACGGGCGAGCTGCGGGCCGGGGTGCCGGTGCTGGTGGACTTCTGGGCCACCTGGTGCGCGCCCTGCCGCGCGGTGGCCCCGGTGCTGGAGGAGCTCTCGAGGGAGCTGGCGGGGAAGCTCAAGGTGGTCAAGCTCGACGTCGACCGCCACCCGCTGCCGGCCAGCGCCTACGGGGTGCAGAGCGTCCCCACCCTCATCCTCTTCAAGGACGGCCAGCCGGCCGAGCGCATCGTCGGGGCCCTGCCCAAGGCCGCCCTCCTGGCCCGGCTGTCCCCCCACCTGCGCGGCTGAGGGGCGAGCTGGCCGGGGCCTTCGCGCGCGTGATGGGCGCGGGGGTGACGCGGCCAGGACCCGAAGGGCCGGGCCTAGACCCGCGAGAACCGCTCGTCCTGGCGGGCCGACAGCACGAGCTCCCGCACCTCCGGCGGCAGCCGCTCGTCCTGCCAGGCCCGCTCGACCTCGACGGGGAGGCCCGCGGCTTTCACGGCTTTCAGCGCGTAGTGGGCCGCGCCGAGCGCGTGGTCGGCGGCGTGAGCCGTCGCCGCGGCGTGGCCCACGGCGCGCGCCACCGCGGTGGCGACCGGGCTCGAGGCCGCCCGGGCGGCCTCGTGGGCCCCGAGCGCGGCTTCGCGGGCTTTCCCCGCTTGCACCTCCCCGCGCTCCCAGGCCCTGGCCGTGTCGAGGGCGGCGATGAGGCGCTCGCCCGGCCCGGCGCCCTCGAGGAGCGGCAGCACGTGCTCGGCGCAGTCGTGCGCCCAGCGCATCAGCAGGCGGTGGTGCTCGCGGCTTAGCGGCCCGCCGCGGTGGGCCGCGACGAATCGTCGGTCTCGCACGGGGCCCCTCCTTCCCCGAGGCGCGTGGCCCGCCTCATTATCGCGCCCTTTGCCACCCCGTGCCCCGCATGGCGCGGGCAGGCCGCTCCGGGCCCTCGCCTTGACAAACCGGCCGCCGCGGCTTACTCTACCTGCATAGTTTCATATTGTGAAAAGGTCTTACATGGCGAGCCAACCCCAGAGTCAGTACGTGATGAACTCCTCCTACCGCACCCTCCAGGTGCTGCTGGCGTTCGCCGCGCCGCCCCACCGCTTCACCCTGACCGAGGTCACGCAGCGCATGGGGCTGGAGAAGAACCAGGTCTACCGCTCCCTGAAGACGCTCGAGGAGGCCGGCTTCCTGCGCATGGACGCCGACGGGCGCTTCACGCTCACCCCCGTGCTGGGGGTGCTGGGCGCCGCCGCGGCCGAGAACCAGCCCGCCTCGCTGGTGGACGTGGCGGCCCCCTTCATGGACCGGCTGGCCGCCGAGACCAAGGAGTCGGTGAACCTCTTCGTGCTGGTGGGCGACTCCGCGGTCTGCGTCGACCGGCGCGACAGCAGCCAGCGGGTGCGGGTGGCCTCGGTGCTGGGCCAGGCAGTGCCCCTGCACGCCGGCGCGGTCCCCAAGGCCATCCTGGCCTACCTGCCCGAGGCCGAGCAGGAGCGGGTGCTCGGCCGCCTGGCCGGCTACCCCCGCTTCACCGAACGCACCGTGGCGGAGCCCGCGCGGCTGCGCGAGGAGCTGGCCCAGATCCGGCGGCAGGGCTTCTCGGTCAGCGACGGCGACTACGACCTCGCCGCGCGGGGCGTCGGGGCGGCGATCTTCGACCAGAGCGGCAAGGTGGTCGGCGGGATCAGCGTCGGGGGGCCCGCGTTCCGCGTGGACGAGGCCGCCCTCGCCCGCTTCAGTGAGCTCATTGTCCAGGTGGCCCGGGCCGTCTCGAGGCAGCTCGGCTACACCGGATAGAGGAGGAGGCTTTTACGATGAAAGGCACACGGTGGTACACAGGGGTGGGCGCGCTGCTGCTGGCGGCGTCGCTGAGCCTGGGCGGGGCGCTGGCCCAGGACTTCGACCCCAACGCGACGGTGAACCTGGCGACCAACGCCGACCCCACCCTCAACCCCTGGACCTCGGGCGCGGTGGTCGAGTCCAACCTGATCAACACCATCGTCTTCGACCAGCTGGTGCGCTACAACAAGAAGGACCTGAGCCCGGCCCCCGGCCTGGCCACGAGCTGGAAGGTTTCCGCCGACGGGCTTTCCTGGACCTTCAACCTGCGCAAGGGGGTGACCTGGCACGACGGCAAGCCCTTCACCGCCGACGACGTGGCCTTCACCTTCAACGACGTGGTGCTCAACAAGAAGCTCGGCGCGCAGAACGCCGGCAACTTCAGCAAGGTCAAGAGCGTGGAGGTGGTCAACCCCACCACCGTGCGCTTCGTGCTCAGCGCCCCCTTCTCCTCCTTGCCCTACTACCTGGCCTATTTCGCCGGCATCCTGCCCAAGCACGCCCTGGGCGGCGCCGAGAACCCGCTGCAGGTGGCCGGCTTCAACAAGAAGAGCCCCGTCGGCACCGGCGCCTTCCGCGTGGCCGAGTTCGTGCCGGGCTCTTACGTGCGCCTGGTGAAGTACGACAAGTACTGGGGCGGCAGCCCCAAGGTCGGCTCCATCGTCTTCAAGATCGTCCCCGACCCCAACACCCAGATGGCCCAGGTGATCTCCGGGGAGCTCGACTTCGTCAGCGTCTCCAACCCCGCCCTCCTCGCCGGCGTCGAGCGCAACGCCAGGCTGCAGGTGCTGCGGCAGAGCCAGAACCTCTACTACTTCGTGGCGCTCAACCAGAACGACCCCCGCTTCCGCGACGTGCGGGTGCGCCAGGCCCTGCTCTACGCCCTTGACCGCAAGGCCATGATCGACTCGGTGGTGCGCGGCTACGGGACCATCGCCACCGGCCCCATCGCCCCACTGCAGAAGGTGTTCTACGCCAAGGACGTGCCGCAGTACGAGTACAACCCCAAGAAGGCGCAGGAGCTGCTGCGCGCCGCGGGCTGGACCCCCGGCCCCGACGGGGTGCTGGTCAAGGACGGCAAGCCCTTCGAGGTCGACATGCCCACCGGGCAGTTCGGCTACCTGGTGCCGGCCACGCTGCTCGTGCAGCAGTACTGGAAGGCCGTCGGGGTGAAGGCCAACGTCAACGTGATGGAGTGGAACGCCTACATCCAGAAGATGTTCGTCAACCGCCAGTACGAGGCCACCCTGGCCTGGTGGAGCACCCCGCCCACCCCTGACGTCACCCCCTACTACGCCTCCTCCGCCGCCGACAAGGGCAACAACATCCCCAACTACAAGAACCCCGCGCTCGACAAGCTGCTCGAGGAGGGCCTCAAGGCCACCAAGGTGCAGGAGCAGGTGCTCACCTACCGGCGCGTGCAGCGCCTGCTGGCCGAGCAGCTCCCCTACCTCTACCTGTGGTACCCCGACATCATCTCCGTGCGCAACGAGAAGCTCGGGGGGATGGCGGAGATCAACACCGCCACGGCTTTCCAGCACTCCGCGGAGTGGTTCGTCAAGCGATAGACGGCGAGGGGGTGAGGGAAAGTGACCGCTTACATCGTCCGCCGGCTGCTGCAGGGGGTGGTCGTGCTGTTCTTGATCTCGGCGGTCACCTTCCTGCTCATCAACCTGGCCCCCGGCGGCCCCACCTCGGCGGTGAGCCTGGGCCGTACCGCCGAGGAGCGCGAGGCCGTGCTCCGGCAGTACGGCCTCGACCGCCCGGTGCTGGTGCGCTACTTCGACTGGCTGGGCGGGGTGCTGCGGGGGGACTTGGGCAAGTCCTACAACCAGGGCCTCCCCGTCGCCTCGCTGCTGGCGCAGCGCATGGGCAACACCCTGCAATTAGCCCTCACCGCGCTCGCCCTCACCGCGCTGCTGGGGGTGGCGCTGGGCGTGCTGTCGGCGCTGTACAAGAACCGCTGGCCCGACCACCTCATCAGCAGCCTGGCCACGGTGGGCATGTCGGTCCCGGCCTTCTGGCTGGGCATCGTAGCCATCATCGTCTTCGCGGTGCAGCTCAAGTGGCTGCCCTCCTCGGGCATCTTCACGGTGGGCCAGGAGTTCTCCCTCGCCGACCGGCTGCGCCACCTCGCCATGCCCGCGGGGGTGCTCGCCTTCACCCTCATGCCCAACGTCATCCGCATCACCCGCTCGGCGCTGCTGGAGGTGCTGACCTCTGACTACGTCCGCACCGCCCGGGCCAAGGGCCTCTCGGAGCGGGTGGTGCTGCTCAAGCACACCCTCAAGAACGCCATGGTCCCGGTGATCGCCATCCTGGGCCTCATCACCACCGTGCTCTTCTCGGGCTCGGTGGTGGTGGAGAGCGTCTTCGGCTGGGCCGGGCTGGGCCGGCTCGCCATCGAGGCCGCCAACGGGCGCGACTACCCGGTGATCCTGGGCGTCACCTTGCTGGTGGGCGCGATCGTGGTGGCGGTCAACCTGCTCGTCGACGTCCTCTACGCCGCCGTGGACCCTCGGATCAGCCATGAGTAGCCCCGCGCCGAGCTCTGCCGCCCCTGCCCGACCCCGCAGCCGTCTTTGGCTGCGGGTCCGCCGCAACCCGGTGGGCGTGGGGGCCTTCCTGACGGTCTGCCTGCTGACGCTGCTGGTGGTCCTCGGCCCGGCCTTCTACCGCGTGGCCCCCGACGCCACCGACCCGCTCAACATCCTGGCCGCCTCGAGCCCCGCCCACCCGCTGGGCACCGACGAGCTGGGGCGGGACATGCTCAGCCGCCTGCTCTACGGCGGGCGGATCTCGCTGGCGGTGGGCCTGCTGTCGATGCTGGTGGGCCTGACCATCGGCACGCTGGCCGGGGGGGTGGCGGGCTACTTCAAGGGCTGGGCCGAGACCGTGGTGATGCGGCTGGTGGACGTGTTCATGTCGATCCCCAGCTTCTTCCTGGTGCTGGTGATCGTGACGGCCTTCGGCAACCACCCCCTGACCGTGGTGGTCACGGTGGGGATAGGCTTCTGGGCCCAGATGGCCCGGGTGGTCTACGCCGAGTTCTCCAAGTACCGGGGGCGGGAGTTCGTCGAGGCCATGCACGCCCTGGGGGCCTCGCACGCGCGCATCATGTTCCGCCACATCTTCCCCCAGGTGCTGCCGCAGGCCGTCGTGCTGGCGACGCTGGGGGTGGGCTGGGCCATCCTCACCGAGGCCGCCCTCAGCTACCTGGGGCTGGGCATCCAGCCCCCCCTGGCCTCCTGGGGCAACATGCTGCAGAACGCCCAGGCCTACCTCTACTCCAACCCCATGCTCGCGGTGTACCCGGGGCTGTTCATCGCGGTGACGGTGCTGTCGTTCAACGTGCTGGGCAACGCGCTGCGGGACGTGCTCGACCCGAGGAATTAAGCCCGGGAGGGGCGAGAAGATGACGAACTGGTGGGAACAGACCGTGGCCTCGAGCCGCCCCCGGCTGGGGGGGCTGCGGGCGGCGGTCTACGCCTCCGGCGGGGCCCCCTCGCACCACCTGGCCCTGCTGGCGCTGTGGGGGGCCCAGCCCCGCATAGTCCACGCCCAGGAGATCGTGGCGGGCGGCCTCGAGGCCCTCGACGCGGTGATCTTCCCCGGGGGCGGGCTCTCGGCGATGGCCGGGCAGCTCGGCCCGCTGGGGGAGGCGGGCGTGGAGCGGGTACGGGCCTGGGTCGAGGCCGGGGGCACCTACGTCGGCACCTGCGCGGGCTCGTGCCACCCCTTGCGGATGAGCGAGCCCTACCTCGAGGCCCTGCCGCTGGCGGCCCGCTTCCAGATGTGCGACGTGACCCCGCTCAACGCCGCCGCGGGCGGGTGGGGCCTCGACTCCCCGGGCACCGGCCGCCTATGGGTGAGGCCGGAGGCCTCCCCGCTGTTCGAGGGCCTCCCCGAACCCTTCGAGATCGTCCACTACAACGGCCCGCTCTTCCCGCCGGTGCCGGGGGCGGCGGGCGAGGTGCTGGGCGAGGGCGAGGGCTTCACGCCCTTCGAGCGCTCGCTGGGCCGCCTGGGGGAGACCACCCTCGAGCGCGCCGTCGCGCAGGGCGCCCGCGTCGCCTACCGCCAGCCGGTGGGCGCGGGTCAGGTCATCGTGTTCGGCCCCCACCCGGAGTTCGGGGCCAGCGCCCTGCAACTGGGCTGGCTGCCGGCCTCGAGGCTGCTGGCCAACGCGCTGGGCACGGTCACGCCGCGCGGGAGGGCCGCCCCGCAGACCGGCGCGGTCAGCCGCGAGGCCCTGGCCGAGGCGGCGCGCGACGCCCGCGCGCTCGACGAGGCGCTCGAGCGCTTGGCCCCGTTGGGGGAGCGCCTCCCCCCCGACACCCCCCCGTTCCTGGGCCACAGCGGCCCCGGGCTGTGGGC
>NZ_QXDL01000084.1:0-16353 GCF_003574345.1 Calidithermus terrae | reverse complement strand
GGGAGGGTTTATCCCCCCCAGCCCCCCTTGTTAAGGGGGGTGACAAGGCGCCCCGCGTCTTGCGTTTTGCGTTTTGCGTCTTGCGTACGACGTAGGACGTACGCCCGGCTATCGACCATCGACCCATTTGGGCAAACTCATCGAAACCCCGTAAATTACATTCGTGCGTAGGCTCTGGCACTGGATCAAAATTCTGATGCTGGCGGGGCTGGTGGGCGGCTTGGGGGCCGGGGGATACCTGGCTTACGTGCTCACCCGCGACCTGCCCAGCCTCGAGGCCTTCGAGAACCTGCGCCTCTCGGCCATCAGCGTGCTTTACGACCGCGACGGCAACGCCATCGCCACCAAGGCCTCCGAGGAGGACGGGCGGGCGGTGAGCCGCACGCTGATCCGGCTCTCCGACGTCTCCCCCGCCGCGGTGAGCGCGGTGGTCTTCTCCGAGGACAAGCGCTTCTTCGAGCACTACGGCGTGGACTGGATCCGCCTGATCGGGGGGCTGTACTACACCTTCCGCGGCGACCTGCAGGGCGGCTCGACCATCACCACGCAGGTGGTGAAGAACACCCTGCTGCGCGACATCGCCCTCGAGCGCAAGGGCATCACCGGCCTCGAGCGCAAGCTCAAGGAATTCCCCCTCGCCATCGAGCTCGAGCGGCGCTACTCCAAGCAGGACATCCTCGAGGTCTACTTCAACGTCATCAACTGGGGCGGCAACGCCACCGGCATCTGGGCCGCGGCCAACGCCTACTTCGGCAAGGACCCCTCCCGGCTCACCCTGGCCGAGGGGGCCTACCTCGCCACCCTCATCCCCGGCCCCAACTCCCGCTACCTCGACCTCGAGGGCTCCCGCGCCCGCATGAAGGCCCTGCTCGACGCCATGGTGGCCGACAACTGGATCAGCCCGGCCGAGGCCGAGGCCGCCTGGAAGGAGCCCTTAGTCCCGCTGGGCTGGCAGGCCAAGTACGACGGCAAGGGCAACCTGCTGAGCGCCAAGCTCGTCGATCCCGAAGCGCGCAAGCTCGAGGAATTGCAGGTGCAGGGCGAGCCCTACTTCGTGCTGGCGGTGCAGAACTACATCCGCGAGCGGCTGGGCAACCGCATCCCCTTGGGCGAGGGCGGGCTCAAGATCTACACCACCCTCGACCCCCGCATGCAGCGCATCGCCGAGCGGGCGGTGGCGAACGGGCGCTACCCGGTCAACGCGCAGGCGGCGCTGGCCGCGCTCAACCCCGAGACCGGCGAGGTCTACGCGCTGGTGGGGGCGCGGCCCGGCACCCCCGGCGAGTTCAACCGCGCCACCCAGACCCTGCGCAGCCCCGGCTCGGCGATCAAGCCCTTCGTCTACGGGACCGCCATCGAGGCGGGCTGGACCCAGACCACCACCGTCCTCGACGCCCCCGTGAGCTTCCCCGACCCCTCGAGGCCCGGCGGCGTGTGGCGGCCCAAGAACTTCTCCGGCACCTTCCTCAACGCCTCCGTGACCCTGCGCTACGCGCTCGACATGTCGCTCAACATCCCCGCCATCCGCACCGCCGAGGCCATCGGGGTGCAGCGGGTGGGCGAGAAGCTGCGGGCGGCGGGCTTCTGCGTGGGCCGCGTGGACCCCAAGACCAAGCGCTGCAACTTCGAGCCCAACCTCTCCAACGCCATCGGCGGGGGGGTGGGGATCAGCCCGCTGGGCCTGGCCGCCGCCTACGCGGCCTTCGTCAACGGCGGCTACCGCATCGAGCCGGTGCTGGTGCGCCGCATCGAGAACGCCCAGGGCAAGGTGCTCTTCGAGGCCAAGCCCGAGCGCACCCTGCTCTTCAGCCCCCAGGTGGCCTACATCGTCTGGGACATGCTCAAGGGCTACGTCTACGACTACGACGCCAACACCCGCCCCCGCGGGCTCGCCATCTCGGCGCGGGTCCCCGGCCGGGTGGTGGGCGGCAAGACCGGCACCTCCAACGACGAGGTGGACCTGTGGTTCGCCGGGGCCAGCCCCGGCCTGGTGGCCGCGCTGTGGGTGGGCCGCGACGACAACAAGCCCCAGCGCTGGCGCGACGGCAGCGCCCCCAGCAGCTCCTTCGTGAACCCGCCCGTCTGGGCCGCCTTCATGGAGGAGGCCCTGCGCGGCCGGCCGGCCGGCGACTTCCCCCAGCCCTCGGGGCTGGTGGCCTCGAGGCACGACGTCTTCTCGGGCGCGCCCAGCGAGCGGGGCAAGACCCTGCTGTTCATCGGGCGCGGCACCCGCCCGCAGGAGCAGGGGCAGCAGGGCGCGCAGCAGGCCGCCTTCGTGGTGCCCAACACCAGCAGCGGCGGCACCTTCAGCACCTCGGGCCAGACCATCGCCATCGACGCCGCGACCAACTGCCTCGCCGCCCCCGACACCCCGCCCGAGCGCGTCCGCTACCTCCAGGTGCCCCCCAGCCGCGTCTCGAGCTACCAGTGCGGCTGAGCCCTCCCCGACGCCGAAAACCGGTAACGCGGTAAACTGGCTCACTTGACAGCGGGGGCCGGTCTGCCCCATAAACGTAAGCCGTATGCCGGGTTCAACGCTGGTCATCGTAGAGTCGCCCGCCAAGGCGAAGAGCATCGCCAAGATGCTGGGGCAGGGCTTCGAGGTTCGGGCCAGCAAGGGCCACGTCGCCGACCTTCCCGAACGCGACCTGGGCGTGGACGTCGAGGCCGACTTCGCGCCGCAGTACGAAATTAAGAAGGACAAGAAACCCGTGGTAGACGAGCTCAAGCGGGCCGCGCGGGGCAAGCGCGTGCTCATCGCCACCGACCCCGACCGCGAGGGCGAGGCCATCGGCTGGCACGTGGCGCGGCTGCTCGAGCTCGACCCCCGCGCCCCGCTGCGGGTGGAGTTCAACGAGATCACCCCCAAGGTCGTCCGCGACGCCGTCACCAAGCCCCGCCCCATCGACCAGAGCCTCGTGGACGCCCAGCAGGCCCGCCGGGTGCTCGACCGGCTGGTGGGCTACAAGCTCTCCCCCGTGCTGAGCATGGAGTTCCGCCGCCGCGCCCTCTCGGCGGGGCGGGTGCAGTCGGTGGCGCTGCGCCTGCTCGTCGAGCGCGAGCAGGAGATCGAGGCCTTCGTGCCCCAGGAGTACTGGAGCCTCGAGGCCGGCTTCGAGAGCGAGGCCGCGCGCTTCAAGGCCCAGCTCTACAGCGTCGACGGCGAGCGCCTGCAGGCGGGCGACAAGTTCCTCATCACCGACGAGGCCAAGGCCCAAGCCGTCGCCCGGCGGGCTCGAGCGGTGGAGCGCTACGCCGTCACCAGGGTCGAGCGCAAGGAGCGCCGCCGCTCCCCGGCCCCGCCCTTCACCACCTCCACGCTCCAGCAGGCCGCCAGCGGGCGCCTGGGCTGGACCGCCTCGCGCACCATGCGCGTCGCCCAGCGGCTGTACGAGGGCGTGGACCTGCCCGAGGGCACGGTGGGCCTCATCACCTACATGCGCACCGACTCGGTGCGCGTCTCGCAGGAGGCCCTGGCCGAGGTGCGCAAGGTGATCCCCAAGGAGTTCGGGCCCGGCTACCTCCCCGAAAAGCCCAACTTCTACGCCACCAAGAAGGCCAACGCCCAGGACGCGCACGAGGCCATCCGGCCCACCTACCCCTCCCGCACGCCCGCCAGCCTGCGGGCGCACTTGAGCGAGGAGGAGCACCGGCTCTACGAGCTCATCTGGCGGCGCTTCGTGGCGAGCCAGATGGTGCCGGCGGTCTTCGACCAGACCACCGTGACGGTGGAGGGCGGGGGCCTCAACTTCCGCGCGGTGGGCTCGGTGCTCAAGTTCGAGGGCTTCCTCAAGGCCTGGGGCCGCGAGGAGGGCGAGGACGCCGAGAACCTGCTGCCCTCCTTGCGCGAGGGGGCAGGCGCGAAGCTCCTCGAGCTCGCCACCGAGCAGCACTTCACCGAGCCGCCGCCCCGCTACACCGACGCCTCGGCGATCAAGACCCTCGAGGAGATGGGCATCGGGCGGCCCAGCACCTACGCCCCCACTCTGGAGACCCTCGAGAAGCGGGCCTACCTCGAGCGCCAGGGCAAGAGCCTGCGCCCCACCCAGCTCGGGCGCGACGTGGTGGGCTACTTGCTCAAGGCCTTCCCCGGCGTGGTGGCCTACGAGTTCACCGCCCGCATGGAGGAGCGCCTCGACGCGGTGGAGGACGGCAAGGCCGAGTGGCCCAAGGTGGTGCGCGAGTTCTACCAACCCTTCCTCGACGAGTTCGCCAAGGTGCCCCAGAAGACCTGCCCCAAGTGCGGGCGTCCGATGGAGCTCAAGGTCAGCCGCTTCGGGCAGTTCATGGGCTGCACCGGCTACCCCGAGTGCAAGCACACCGAGCCGCTGGTGCAAAAGCGCGAGGCCGAGCCCATCGGCGAGACCTGCCCCAAGTGCGGCCGGCACGAGCTCGTGCGCAAGTACGGCCGCTACGGCAGCTTCATCGCCTGCACCGGCTACCCCGGGTGCGACTACACCCGCGACGAGTCGCCCTCGACGGGCCTGGAGTGCCCCAAGTGCCACGCGGGTGAGGTGGTGCAGAAGATCTCCAAGCGCGGCAAGCCCTACTACCGCTGCAACAACAAGACCTGCGACTTCCTGGTCTTCGACCCCCTGGCCGAGGGCAAGTGCCCGGCGTGCGGCTGGAACGAGCTCAAGCGCAAGCGCGGCGGTTGCTCCAACCCAAGCTGCGAGCGCTACGCCTACCCCGACATCGACAAGGGCAAGACCGCGCGCGGCACGGCCAAGGGCAAGGCGGCCAAGGCCGGCAAGGCGAAGGCGCCGGCCAAGAAGGCCGACGGCAAGCCTAAGGGCAAGACCTCCGAGAAACCGGCCGCCTGGGCCGACCTCGAGCCCTTCCTCTCCGCCGTCTCCGGCCAGGACGCCGAGATCGTGCGGCGCATCGAGGGCCAGACGCAAAGCGTCTCGGCCGTCGCCCGCGCCCTCGACCTCCCCGAGGCCGACGTGCGGGCCGCGCACAAGCGGGCCATGTTCAAGCTGCGCATGGCCTACGGCCGGGCCAGGAAAGAAGCCGTCGGCGCCTGAGCGATGAAGCTGCACCTCGTCCGCATGGCTAAGGCCCAGGGCCAGGCCCGCTTCCCCGGCGTGGAAGGCTTCGAGGCCCGGGTGCTGCGCGCCCCCGAGGCCGTGGACGAGGCCCGCATGTACCTGGTGCTCGAGGGCGAGCTCATCATCGACCTGCCCGACAAGAGCTACCTCCACCTGCGCCGCAACGAGGCCGCCCACCTCCAGCACCCGCACAACCTCGTCCCCGTCGAGTCCGTGGTGGTGGTGGTGTGGAAGCCTTAGCCCTGGGTTTCTCGCTGGGCCTGTGGGCCGGGGTCAACCCGGGGCCCCTCACCCTGCTGGTGATCCGGCAGGCCCTCACCCACGGGGCCGGGGCCGCCGCCCTCGCCTCGCTGGCCCCGCTGCTCACCGACTCCTTCGCCATCGTGCTGGCTTTTCTGGTGGCCCGGAGCCTGCCGCCGGGCCTCGAGCGGGCCCTCGAGGCCGTGGGCGGGGCCTTCCTGGTCTACCTCGGCTGCAAAGGCCTGCGCAGGTCCGGCCCCGTCGGCGGCCGGGGCACGGCGCTGAACGGGCTGCGCGACGCGGTGGTGGTGAACCTGACCAACCCCCACATGTACCTCTTCTGGTTCGCGGTGGGGGCCGGGCAGCTCAAGCGGCCCCTGCCGGAGCCGCTGTGGTTCGTGCTGGGCTTCTACCCCGCCATCGTGGGCAGCAAGGCCCTGATCGGGCTGCTGATCGCCCGCTACCGCCACCTGCCGTGGCTCGCGCCGCTGGCCCGCTGGAGCAACGCCCTACTGGTAGCTCTCGGCGGCTACCTGCTCGTAGTGGCCGCGCGCGCGTAGCTGGTCCCAGGGCAGCTCGTCGAGGGGGAAGTAGCGGTCGGCCTGCTGGGCGAGGCGGTAGGAGGAGAGGGTCTGGAAGGTGGTGTTCTCGACCTGCTGGCCCATGTCCTGGATCACCTTGACCACCTCGGCGAAGTCGCCGTCGCCCGAGACCAGCACGGCCACGTCGAAGGCCTTGGCGTAGCTCAAGCGCAGCAGGTCGATGGCGATCTGGATGTCCACGCCCTTCTCCACGAAGCCCTCCCCGCGGCGCTCGAGCCGCCCCAGCCGCACGGTGACGTAGGGGACGCGCTTGAGGTAGTTGAGGAAACTCTGGTGCGCCTTGGCGGCGGGGTCTTCGGCGGGCAGGGGGGCGTTGTAGTAGTAGGCCCGCAGCAGCTTGCGCCCGCCGACCAGGTGCTCGATGAAGGCGATGAAGTCGAGGCGGTAGTCGGAACCCAGGCTCGAGACCAGCCCCTTATAGAGATTGCTCCCGTCGATAAATACGGCGACTTTATCCATGATAAGTACCTCGGGATTCAACTATAGGCCCCTTAGCTGAGAGAGACCTAAAGATAAACCACCGTTCCTCTGAACGGTGGGTGAGAATAAAGGTTCGCTGCAACCGCTTGCGGACTCGTCGTCCAAAGCGACTCCAGCATAGCCGCGGGGCTAGGTGAGTGCAAGATGAAATCCTTCAACCTCGAGCCCCGGCTCGCTCGAGCACCCGGCCTTGGGGGGCGCCCAGGACGGCAGAAAGCCCGGAAGTAGGCCGGGAAACTATAGACCGGGTCGATTTTCCCGGCCCGGCCCAGCCTCGCGCCGGGCGCGAGATGGTGGACAATCGGGTATGGCTCGAGCCCTCCGCCGTCTCGCCGGGCTGTGGGGTCTGCTGCTGCTCGGGCTGGCCCAAGCCAGCCCCGCCGAAGACCTCTTCGACCAGGCCAGCTACTACCTGACCCAGCGCTACATCCGCGCCGACCCGGCCGCCCTCGCCCCGCTCCTCAGCCAGTACCAGAGCAAGCTCAAGGAGGTGTGCGCCCCTGCCCCGGACGCCTGCGGCTTCGAGGCCGCCGGCCGGCTCATCGCCGCGCTGGTGGAGGAATTGGGCGACGGCCACACCCACTACTTCCCCCCTCTCGACTACGGGGTCCTCGCCGAGGAGCTCGCGGGCGGGGCGCAGCCGACCTACGGCCTCGAGACCCTGCGCGTCCCGCAGACCCGCGAGCACTGGGTGCTGCGCGTCGATCCGGGCGGACCCGCCGAAAAGGCCGGGCTGCAGCGCGGCGACCGCGTCGTGCTCGCCAACCGCCAGCCCCTGCCCGAGTCGGCGCGCGAGGCCTACCGGCTGCTGGAGTCGCCCAAGAGCGCGGGGCTGAGCCTCGAGCTCACCCTCTCCCGCGCCGGCCGGCGCTGGGCGGTGGTGCTCAAGAGCGTGCTCGGCGAAGGCTCGCCCCTGCCCAGCCTGACCACCCGGCCCGACGGGGTGGGCGTCCTCAGCATCCCCAACTTCGACGCGGCGGGGGCGGTCGGGCCCAAGGTGCACGAGCTGGTGGCCCTGGCCGGCGAGCGCGGGGTGAAGAAGCTCGTCGTGGACCTGCGCGACAACCCGGGGGGGCTGGTGACCGAATTCCTCGCCAGCGCCGGGGCCTTCTTCGACAGCCTCAGCCGCCGCTTCCGCTCGAGGGACGGGGACTTCGAGCAGGGCTACCGCCGGGGGCAGGTCTACGGCAAGGCCGCGGGCGACGAGGAGGCCTACGTGTTCTACACCCTCCGCAAGCCCGCGCGCTGGCGCGGCCCGCTGGCGGTGCTGGTGAACTCGAGGTCGGCCTCGGGGGCGGAGTACTTCGCCGCCGACGTGCAGCTGCGCAGGCGCGGGGCGGTGGTCGGGGAGCGGACCTCGGGCGTGGGCAACACCTCGACCCGCTTCGTGCAGCTCATGGACGGCTCGGGCCTGCAGATCAGCAGCAGCCTGGCCCTGCAGCCCGACGGCAGCCCCTACCCCGAGGCCGTCACCCCCGACCTGATCGTGCCCGACGACCTCGAGGCCCGCAACCGGGGCCAGGACCTGCCGCTGGCGCGGGCGCTGGAGTGGCTAGCCGCCCAGCCTTAGCCCGCCCAGCCCCAGCCAAGCCCGCCACGAGCCCCGCAGGCCGTGCGGGGCGGCGGGGTCTTTGGGGGCGGTGAAGACGGGCTCGAGGGCGTTGCCGCGGATGGTGTTGTCCTCGAGCCGGGGCCTGGCCTGGTCGAGCAGCTTGATGCCGTGCTCCTGGTTGTTCTCGATGAGGTTGCGCCGGACCACCCCGGCGGCGTTGTGCTGGAAGGCGAGGCCCGAGGCCCGGTTGCCCCGCACGGTGTTGTCCTCGAGGGTGGGCACCGCCCAGTCGCGCACCACCACCCCCGAGGTGCCGTTCTCCTCGACGGTATTGCCCCGCGCGGTGAGGGTCGAGCGGTCGGTGATGAACAGCCCGGCCCGCCCGTTGCGGCGCAGCAGGTTGTTCTGCAGGGCGGGGACGGCGCGCAGCGACACCTCGACCCCGTGCTCGCGGTTCTCCTCGACCAGGTTGCCCAGCGCCACCCCTCCGGCCGTGCCGGAGTAGACGACGCCGCTGCCCTGGTTGCCCCGGACGCTGTTGCTCTCCAGGCGTGGGATGGCCTGCTCGGCCACCTCGAGCCCGGCGGAGCGGTTGTTCTGGACGGTGTTGCGGCGGGCCACCCCGCCCGCCGAGCCCCGGTAGTACAGCCCCACCCGGTTGCCCTGCACCACGCTCTCCTGCAGCACCATGAAGCTCTCGTCGCCGAGGATGGCCCCGTAGCGGCGGTTCTGCTCGAACACGTTGCGCAGCGCCCGGCCCCCGCCCTCGTCGAAGACCGCCAGCCCCGCGTAGCCGTTGCCGGCGAAGCGGTTGTCCTCCAGCAGCACCTGGGCCTGATCGGCGACCTCGAGGCCGTAGAGCGCGTTGTCGCGGAACTCGCTGCGGGCGATGCTGCCCCGCGCGCTGCCCCGCACCCACAGCCCGTCGCCGCCCACGCTGTCCTCGTCGTCGAAGACCGCGCCGCTGAAGCGGACGTCCCGGATGTCGAAGACGCCCCCTTCGATCACCGCGACCTCGGCGGGCGTGGTCCCCTGGTGCACCAGGCTGAGCCCCTCCAGCCGCAGGCGGCCCCCGCCCTCGAAGCGCAGCACCGCGCCCGGGCCGCTCGAGACGACGCGGGTCTGGTCGCGCCCCGCCCCCACCAGGCCGATGCCCCGGCTCAGGCGCAGGGGCGAAGCCAGGCGGTACTCCCCGGCGGCCAGCTCGAGCGTGCCCCCCTCCGGCACCTGGCGCGCCAGCGCGGCGAGGTTGTCGCCCGGCTTAGCCCTGACCTGGGCCAAAGCCGCGGGCGACGCCAGCAGGCCCACGGCCAACAGGATGCGCGAGAGGCTCATGCTGCCCTCGAGTCTACCGCCCCGCGCGGCGGCACGCGGGCCATCGTCAGGACTCGAGGGACTCCAGGAACGAACGCTGGAGCTCGGGCGACGGCAGCAGCGCACTGCCCTTGCGCTGCCGCACCCGCCCCGGCCCCCGCACCCCGCGCTGGGCCAGGGCCTGCGCGACGCGCTCGAGGGCGGTCTCAGGGTCCGGCGTGGCCGGATGGAACACCTCGCGCCGCAGCCTGCCCAGCGGGTCGAAGAGATCCACGTGGACCACCACCCTCCCCGCCTCGCGCTGGAAGATCACCTGGTCGAGCCGCCAGCCCATGGGCCTACCCTAGCGGGCCTTGGCGGCTGATACCGTGAGCGGGTCTACAGGGATAGCTGATAGCCGAACGCCCAACGCCGAATGCCGGTACCGTCGTTTGCTGCCTGACGGGGGGGGAGGGGGTGGGAGAAGGGGGGTGCCATGCCTCACGGGCACAGACGCCCGCTGAACCACCTTAGCCCAGAGGACACCCTCATCGCCGGCTACGCCTGAATCCACCGCCTCGAGACCAAGAACTACTGGTCCTTCCTCAGCCGGGTCAACCTCATCCTCTGCGCCGTCAAGCTGCTCCAACCCCGTACCCTCCTCAAGATCGCGGGGTCGGCTAAGCCAAGGCGGCAAACGACGGTATACTCGAACGACGATATACTGGTTCCGGTTCCAGTGGTGATTTTTTCGGTACCTAGCAAGCACGGCCAGGCCTTGGCCCTCGGGTATGTGGTGTTTAGGGGAGTGCTCGAGAAAGCACTCAGACGTTAGGGGGGGAATATGAACAACCTACAGAAGGCCGGTGGCTTCGCGGCGCTCTACCTGGCAACGGCATACCTTTTGGGGCTCGTGCTGTTCATCGTGGTGCTGGACTACCCCAGCATCGTTGACCCTGCCCAGAAGATCGCCCTACTCGTCAATCAGCAGACGATCATGTACGCGACGAATCTGATCCTGTACGTGGTCTTCGGCGTCTTACTGGTCGTGCTGCTGCTGGCGCTCTACGGGCGACTGGGCACGGGCGCTCGAGCCACGATGCAAGTGGCGACCGTGATCGGGTTTATCTGGGCGGGCTCGCTGATCGCCAGCGGCATGGTCTTGAACGCGGGCATCGCCCCTACGGTTGCGCTGTATGGCCAAGACCCCGCTCAGGCCGCGTTGTCCTGGCAGGTATTTGAAGCAGTGGCGAGCGGACTGGGCAACGGGAACGGCGAGATACTGGGCGGCCTGATGACGCTGTTGATCAGTTGGGCTGCTCTGCGAGGCGGCGGGCTCCCCAGGCTGCTCAACTACCTCGGCGTGGTGGTAGGTTTGGTGGGCATCGTCTCGACGGTTCCGGGGCTCGCCGGTTTGGCGGCCATTTTTGGGATGAGTCAAATGGCGTGGTTCGTCTGGTTGGCAGCCATCCTGTTGCGCCCGCTGCCTGCGTCCACCGCTGATCGCGACCCAGCCAAGCAACACACACCGGTGTGATCGGGTTTTGTACCGGATTTCAGGAGGCGCGAGATGACCACCCTTGTGGTTGGGGCAAGCGGGGCGACCGGACGGCTACTGGTGGCGCAATTGCTCGATCGCGGCCAGAGGGTCAGAGCGATTGTGCGCTCGCCCGATAGGCTGCCCGAAGCTCTCACGAACAACAACAACCTGACCGTGATCCGCGCGAGCGTTTTGGAACTCAGTGATGCCGAGATGGCTCAGCACGTCAGCGGCTGCGACGCGGTGGCCTCGTGCCTGGGGCACAACCTGAACGTGAGGGGGATTTTCGGTCACCCGCGCAGGCTGGTGACCGAGGCCACCCGCCGGTTGTGCGATGCCATCAAGGCCAACAGGCCGGAGAAGCCCAGCAAATTCGTGCTCATGAACACGGCGGGCAACCGCAACCGCGACCTCGAGGAGCCCATCTCGTCTCTCCAAAGGTTGGTCATGGGGCTGATTCGTCTGGTGCTGCCCCCGCAGACCGACAACGAGGCGGCGGTGGAGTATTTGCGTACCCAGATCGGGCACCACGACCCGGCGATCGAGTGGGTCGTGGTTCGCCCAGACAGCCTGACCAATCAGGATCAGGTGACCGCCTACGAGCTGCATCCTTCGCCCACCCGAAGCGCGATCTTCAACCCCGGTTCGACCAGCCGGATCAACGTCGGCCACTTCATGGCCGATTTGATCACCGACGACGATACCTGGAACAAGTGGAAGGGGCAGATGCCCGTGATCTATGACAAAGCGCAGCAAGCGGGAGCTGAATTGCCTAAAGGGGCTGCTCGAGGCGGCTAAGTTCGTGCCAGTGATTGATATTGATAAAGGCTATTCGTTCGGCAAACGGCCCGAGGCACTGCGGTCTCTGGGGGCGGGTCGCGCTCGAGGAGGCACAGTTGATACCGGATTCAAAAAGATAATCATCCAACCCAGAACCCTGGAGGCTATCTTTTTGGACCCTAGAGCCCACCCCTCCCTGACGGTCGGCGAAGAAAGCGTCTCCCTTCCAAGGGGCGGTATCGCCCTCCGCTACGCGGATAACTTCGGCCGGCCGCCCCGCCTTGGCGGGGCGGCGTCACCGTTCGGTGACGAACCAACCGAATCGGGTATGAGAGGTTTGCACTCCGTCAAGCGCTGGCGGCTCGAGGGGTGGTGCTCATCCACACCCAATGATTCGATCTGAATTGCCCAAGCAGCCGGAAGAAGCTCTAGCCCCGGCTAGGCCGACTATCTCGACATCATGGACCGGATCACCCTGATCTTCGACCGCTGTTCTTCCCGCTGAGCGGGTTGTTGGTCAACAGCATCTATCTTGCGCTCGAGCCCCGAGCCGGGCTTCAGAGCCCGGAGGCTGTGGCGCATGCGGGGTGATGGCGAAACGCGAAACGCCCAATGCCCGACGCTCTTTCCCTCCCTCCCCGCCGCCGGGGAGGGATCCCCCACAGGCCACGAGCTGACGGCTTCCCACCCCCCGACCCTGTCCCCTTTCCAACCCCTCGCCATGCGGTAACCTAACGAAGAGTATGGGAGCCGAGGCCAAGCCGAGTGAGCGGGTGCTGGGGGCAGGCGGGGTGCTGTTCAACCCGGCGGGCGAGGTGCTGCTGATCCGGGACCGGATGGGGTACTGGGTCTTCCCCAAGGGGCACGTGGACGACGGCGAAACCCCCGAGCAGACCGCCTTGCGGGAGGTGCTCGAGGAGACCGGCATCGAGGGGGAGGTGCTCGGCGAGCTGCCGCCCACCCGCTACACCAACAACAAGGGGATCGAACGGGAGATCCGCTGGTTCTTGATGAAGGGGCAGGGGCGCGTCCGCCTCGAGCCCGGCCTCACCGGGGCGGGCTTCTTCGAGCTCGAGGAGGCCCGCCGCCTGCTGGCCTTCCCCCAAGACCTCGAACTGCTGGAGGCAGCCTATGGCGATTTTTCGGCTCGGTGAGCACGAACCCCACGTTGACGACAGCGCCTTCGTGGCCCCGGGCGCGGTGCTGGTGGGGCAGGTGGAGGTCGCGGCCAAGGCCTCGGTGTGGTTCGGGGCGGTGATCCGCGGCGACACCGAGAAGGTGGTCATCGGGCCGGGCAGCAACGTGCAGGACGGGGCTGTGCTCCACGCCGACCCCGGCGACCCCTGCCTGCTGGCGGCGGGCGTGACGGTGGGGCACCGGGCGGTGGTGCACGGGGCCATCGTGGAGGAGGGCGCCCTCATCGGGATCGGGGCCATCGTGCTCAACCGGGCCCGCATCGGGCGCGGGGCCGTGGTCGGGGCCGGGGCGGTGGTGCCGCCGGGCATGGAGGTCCCGGCGGGGATGCTGGCGGTGGGGGTCCCGGCCAAGGTGCGCGGCCCCGTCGAGACCCCCGCCAACGCCCCGCGCTACCAGGAGCTCGCCCTACGCTACCGCGCCGAGCTCGTTCCCGTCCCGCCCGCGCAGCGCTACCAGCTCACCATGAAAGGCCAGGACGCGCTCAACCCCTTCAGCGAGGTGCACATGGGCCTGAAGAAGCACAGCCCCGCCGCCCTCAACACCCTGCGGGCCCTGGCGGCCAACCAGTTGGGCAGCCTCGAGCCCGAGGCCATCCAGACCCTCGTGCGCGAGGGCCTGGTGCGGGCCATCTAAAACCCGCGAAAACGCGTACGGGAGGGTGTGGGCCGGCAGCCTCCACCTTCCCCTCATCCAGGCGGCTATAGTGGGCCTGGGATGAGGCCTTCCCTGCCCCGCTTCGCCCGGCAGCCCGTGACGGCATGGGCGTTGGCGTTGCTGTTGCTTGGCGCTTCGAGCCTCATCCACGTCTGCGAGTACCTCACCGCCTCGCACCCGCACCTCACCTCCCCTGCCCCCGAGCACTCCCACGGGGCGGCACTCCCCCACGCCGAACCGGCCGGCAAGCCCCACCCCCTGCAAGCCCACGCCCACCTGGGCGAGTGTGCGCTATGCGTCGCGCACGCCATCCAGGTCGCGCCCCCGGCGCAGGTGCCCGGGCGCGGCCTATTCCTCCTCGCCCTGTCCGCCCTCTCGGCCTCAGCGCTGGTGCCGGGGCCGGTCCGGCTCCTGCCCTACTCCCCCCGGGCCCCGCCTCGAGCGCTCTTTTCCTGATTTCAATTCCGATCTGAGACCTCGAGCCCCTGCCCCGGCCCATCGCCGGATTCAAACCCTGGAGTTCATCATGTCCAAACTGCTTCGCCTGGCCGTCGTGGCCCTGTTCACCCTGATCCCCGCCCTGGCCCACCAGCGCATCGAAGTGGGCAACTACCTGCTGATCTGCGGCATGCGCAACGAGCCTTCCTACACCGGGATGCGCTCGGGCCTCGACCTGATGATCCGCACCAAGGACGGCACCCCGGTCGAGAAGGCCGAGAAGGGCCTAACCATCGAGCTGATCTCCCCCACCGGGACCAAGTACACCTACGTGGGCGACGGCCAAAACGGCCCCAAGAGCTTCTGGGAGTCCTTCAGCGAGAAGGGCCGCTACCAGTCCGACTGGGTGCTGCTGACGCCGGGCCTGTGGAAGGTGCGGGTCTTCGGACAAATTGGCGAGACCCCCATCGACGTGACCTTCGACAGCCCCAGCACCTTCACGGTCAAGGATGGGAAGATGCTGGAACTCAGATGAGACGACTCACCCTGCTCGGGGTGGCCCTGGCGCTGGCCGGGGCTGCCCTGGCCCACAGCTACCTGAAAGAGGCCAGTCCCGCCGCCGGCACGCGCGTGCGCCAGATGCCGGGCGAGGTGCGCCTGGTCTTTGACGAGCCGCTCGAGACCCGCTTCTCGACCTTCAAGGTCTACCGCCTCGAGGCCCCCGCCGAGGCGCTGAGCGACTTCAAGCGCCTCAACGCCCTGGCCGTGCCCCTCTTCAACCGGGTGCTCAAGCAGAAAGGCGACGAGGACGCTCGAGCCGACGCCGGGCTCAGGACTACCGCCCGCAGCACGAAGGAGGTGGTGATCGGCCTGAAGGAGGGACTGAAGCCGGGAGCCTACGTGGTGATGTGGCAACTGCTCTCGGTGGACACCCACACCACCAGCGACTTCTACGTGTTCAGCTACCAGCCCTAGTTCGGAGGTGCGCGGATGCTCAGGAAGCTGCTGCCGGCCCTGTCCCTCAGCCTGAGCCTGGCGCTCGCCCACGGCGGCCCTACCCTCTCCATCCCCAGCGCGGGCGCGGTGGTCCGCCAGATGCCGGGGGAGGTGACCGTGCTCTTCCCCGAGCCCCTGGTGTTGCGGCGCTCGGCGTTCAGGGTGTACGCCCTCGAGGCCAGCCCCGCCCTCCCCCCGGCCCGCCTGCGGCAAGCCGCGGCCGACCTGGCGGGCCGGGTGCTGGGCAAGGCCGACACCAGGGCGCGGGCCGACACCGGCCTCCGGCGCGGCGACTGGGGCCCCAACGCGGCGGTGATCGGGCTCAAGAAGGGGCTCAAACCCGGCGTCTACGCGGTGATGTGGAAGGCCGTGACGGCCGACGGGGCCTCGAGCTCGGGGTCCTTCTACTTCATCTACCGGCCCTGAGGAAAGCGCCATGCACGGACACGGCGAACCCTCCCCGCTCGAGGCCACCCTGCGCGCCCTGCTGTACCTGGGCAGCTTCGGCCTCGTGGGGGCCGGCCTGTTCAGCCGCTGGATCGGGCCGGAGCTGAGCCGGCAACGACCGCGCCGGCTGTGGGGGCTCTTATGGGCGGGGGCCCTGCTGGTGGCGGGCTCGAGCCTCTACCTCGCCTACCACGTGGCCCGGACGCTCGGCTCACCGGAGTTCTTCGCGCCCTACCTGCTCCAGACCCAACAAGGCAACTACCTGCTGCTACGGCTGGGCCTGGCGGCGCTCCTGCTGGCCCTGGGCCCGGGTCGCCCGGCCCCGTTCCAGCGGCTACTGCACGCCGGCTTGGGGCTGGCCTTCCTGCTCACCCTGAGCCTCACCGCCCACGCCGGGGCCAAGGGCGGGCTGGCGCTGGCCGCCGACCTCGCCCACCTCGTCGCCAGCGTGAGCTGGGGCGGGGGCCTCCTGGCACTGGCGCTGGCTTGGGGGCCGAGCCCGCACACCACGAGCGCGGTGCGCCGTTTCTCCGCCCTGGCCCTGCTGGCCGCGGGGCTCTTCGTAGGGACCGGGCTCCTGCTGGCGACGACCCACGCGGGGAGCGTACAACCCGCCACCCTCGCCCAGCACGACTACGGGCGCACCCTGCTCGTCAAGAGCGCGCTGGTGCTGCTGACCCTGGGGCTGGCCGCGGCGAACCGCTGGGTACTGCTCCCCCAGGTGCGGCGGCGAGGGCCGGCAGCGGGCCTGCGGGCGGTGGTGGGGCTCGAGGCCCTGCTCCTGGCGGGGGTGCTGGTCACGACCGGTTTCCTCGCCACGACCGCCCCCCCGGAACGCCACCCCGCCACCCTGCCATCGCCCGGCAACCCCGGCGTGGAGGTGGACGCCCCGCTACCCCAGGGCCGCCTGAGCGGCCGGTTCCAGCTCGACAACCTGGGCCTCCTCCACCTCACCCTCGAGCTGCGCGATGGCTCGGGAAACCGGGTGACCAGCGCCCCCGGCTTCACCTTGATCGCTCTCCAGGACGGCACCCCGCCCCTGCGCCTGGCCGTCCCCCCCGCGCCCCAGGGCAGCTACCACGC